>CAYGST010000543.1:0-3597 GCA_964352415.1 uncultured Planctomycetaceae bacterium
GGCGCGACCCCCGTCGCGGGGAGCGGTGCCGGGCGAGTCCGCGGCGTGGGCGCGTGGCGTTCCTGTCGAGACCGCCCACGGGAGCCGATCGCCGATTGCCGGGATCTGGGCCCAACCCTATACTGCTGCGCCTCAAATGCGGCGTATCCTGGCCCCAGGTCGTCGCTTCCGGCCCGTCTCCCGGGCCGCGACGCCCCCCTTCACCGCACCCACGACCCACCTCCCGCCGTGAGAACGCCCTACCTCGCCGGCAACTGGAAGATGAACCTGGACCGCCGCGCGGCGCTCGACCTCGTCGGCGCCCTGCGCGAGGCGCTGGGGGACCGCACCGACGTCCAGGTCGCGGTCTTCCCGCCGTTCGTCTACCTCGAGGAGGTCGCGCGCGCCCTGGCCGGCTCGCCGATCCAGGTCGGCGCGCAGAACTGCTGCGACGAGGAGTCGGGCGCGTTCACCGGTGAGGTCTCGGTCGCGATGCTGAAGGACGTCGGCTGCGACTCGGTCGTGCTCGGCCACTCCGAGCGGCGCCACCTCTACGGCGAGGCCGACGAGCTGATCAACCGCAAGGTGCACCGCGCGCTCGACGCCGGCCTCGAGGCGATCCTGTGCGTCGGCGAACAGCTCGCCGAGCGCGAGGACGGCCGCACCGAAGAGGTCGTGCGCACCCAGCTCCACGGCGGCCTGGCCGGCGTGTCCGCGACGCAGATGCAGCGCGTGACGATCGCCTACGAGCCCGTCTGGGCCATCGGCACCGGCGTCGTCGCCTCGCCCGAGCAGGCCGGCCAGGTGCACAGCTACCTGCGCGGACTGCTCGCGGGCCTGTACTCCGAAGGCGTCGCCGGCTCCGTGCGCATCCAGTACGGCGGCTCGGTCAAGCCCGACAACGTCAAAGCGCTGATGGCCGTCCCCGACGTGGACGGCGCCCTCGTGGGCGGCGCCTCCTTGAAGCCCGAAGGCTTCCTCCCGATCATCGACTTCGCCAAGTAAGGGCGCCCGACGGCCCTGAACCCAACGGTTCACGCAAATGCTCCTGACGACCCTGCTCTACATCGTCTTCATCCTGTCCTCGATCGTTCTGGTCACCGTGATCCTGCTCCAAGAGGGCAAGGGCGGCGGCTTCGGCGATGCGCTCGGCTCCGCTGGCCAGCAGGCCTTCGGCGTGCAGACGAAGGGCATCCAGACCTTCACCGGCGTCACGGCCGGCGTCTTCATGCTGAGCGCCGTGGCGATCCACATCACCGTGCGCCAGACCAGCCGCACCTCGCTCGTCGAAGGCGGCGCGCCTGGCATCGCGGCTCCGGCCGATCCCGGCGCGAGCGGCGGCAGTGACGCGGGCGGTGCCGGCGACGCTGGCAGCGGTGACGGCCACGAAGGCCACGACCACGAATAGGGGCGCACCGTGAACGAAGCCAGCGTCTTCGACCACCTGCGCGCGACCGACGCGCTGCTCGAGGGACACTTCGAGCTCTCCAGCGGCCTGCACTCGGACCGCTACTTCCAGTGCGCCCTCGTGCTCGCCGAGCCGTGGCGCGCCGAGGAGCTCGCCACTGAGTTCGCCGCGAAGGTCGACGTCGAGTTCGACACCGTCGTCGGCCCCGCGATGGGCGCCGTCGTCTGGGCCCAGGAAGTCGGCCGCGCGCTGAAGAAGCGCGCCCTCTTCACCGAGCGCAAGGACGGGACGATGTGCCTGCGTCGCGGCTTCTCCTTCGAGCCGGGCGAGCGCGTCCTGCTCGTCGAGGACGTGCTGACGACCGGCGGCAGCGCGAAGGAGGTCATCGCCGTGCTCGAGGAACACGGTGCCGAGGTCGTCGCCTGCGGCTCGCTGGTCAACCGCTCCGGCGGCAATCCGTTCGAGGAGCTCGGCCTGCCGCTCTACGAGCTGGTGCGCGTCGAGGTGCAGACCTGGCAGCCCGCGGACTGCCCGCTGTGCGCCGCTGGAGGCGCCGCGATCAAGCCGGGTAGCCGACACACGCCGGTGGGGCAGTAACTTGCTGCGCTCGATGACCGGCTTCGGCCTCGGCGAGGTCGACGCGGACGGGCTCGTGGTGCGCGTCGAGATCCGCTCGGTCAATCACCGCTTCCTGCAGGCGCGCTTTCGTCTGCCCTCCGAGTTCGCGGACCTCGAGCCGGCTGTCGACAAGCTCGTCAAGAAGTCGCTCTCGCGCGGCTCGGTGACGCTGACGGTCAACGTCTCACGCGCTGCGACGCCCAGCACGGTCGTCGTCGATCACGAGCTGGCCGCTCGCTATGTCGAGAAGCTCGGGGAGCTGGGCAGGAGCCTCGACATCGAGAACGACCTCGAGCTGTCCGACCTCGCGACGCTCCCCGGCGTGATCGCTGACCGCCAGGACCGGTCCGCGCACGAGCGCGAGACGCAGACGCTGCTCGCCGCCGTGGACGCCGCGCTCGCGAACCTCGTCGAGATGCGCGAGACCGAGGGCGAGAGCATGGAGGCGGACATCCGCAAGAACGCCGCTCTGATCGCTTCGCTGCAGGGGTCGATCGACGCGCGCATGCCCGACGTGGTGAGGGCGCACTTCGAGGCCATGAAGAAGCGCGCGGAGGACCTGCTCGGGGACGACACGAAGATCGACCCGAAGGACCTCGCCCGCGAGCTGGCCGTGATCTCCGAGCGCGCCGACGTCTCCGAGGAGATCTCGCGCCTCGCCAGTCACCTCGAACAGCTCGACAAGGTGCTCGCGACAGGCGGAGAGATCGGGCGCAAGCTCGACTTCCTCGTCCAGGAGCTCTACCGCGAGGCGAACACGATCGGATCGAAGTGTGGCGACGCGACGGTCTCCCACGCCGTCGTGGATTTGAAGACGCACATCGAGCGCGTGCGCGAGCAAGTCCAGAACATCGAGTAACCGAAGCGCCCAGAGGAGGCCGCGACGATGGAAGGCAAGATGGTGGTCATCTCGGGCCCCTCCGGGGCGGGCAAGAGCACGATCTGTCGTCGGCTCCTCGAGGACGAGCGTGTGCAGTTCTCGATCAGCGCGACGACGCGCGCAATGCGACCGGGTGAGGTCGACGGGCGCGATTACTACTTCCTCACGGCGGACGAGTTCCGTCAGCGCGTGGAGCAGGGCGACTTCCTCGAGTACGCGAACGTGCACGGCAACATGTACGGCACGCTGCGAGGGCCGATCCAGGAGGTGCTCGAGGCCGGGCGCATCTACCTGCTCGAGATCGACGTGCAGGGGGCGCTGCAGCTCAAGGCTCAGGGGATCCCCGGTCTCCACGTCTTCATCGCGCCGCCCGACTTCGAGGAGCTACGCCGGCGCCTGACGGATCGCAACACGGAGACGCCCGAGGTGCTCGAGCGGCGCCTGAACAAGGCCGAGGACGAGTGGCGTGACCGCGTGCACTACGACCACATCATCGTGAACGACGAGCTCGAGCGCGCTGTACGCGAGGTCTCCGAGCTGATCGGTCTCGAGGGGGCGACCGCATGAGTCACATTCTCCTGGGCGTCAGCGCCTCCGCGGCGATCCACAAGTCCTGCGACCTCGCGAGCAAGCTCGCGCAGGAAGGCCACGAGGTGCGCGCCGTCCTGACGGAGAACGCGGCCAAGCTCATCGCGCCCCAGCTGTTCGAGGC
>CAYGST010000544.1:0-3592 GCA_964352415.1 uncultured Planctomycetaceae bacterium
CCCGCGCAGGTCTCGCAGAACTCGTAGCGCTTCAGCGCGACGGTGCGCTCGACGCCCTTGGCGATCTCCTCGAGCGTCAGGTCGAGGACGATGCGCAGGTCGCGACCGGCTCGCGGGCCGCGGCGCCCGCCGCCGCGGCGCTGGCCGAAGAGGTCACCCAGCCCGCCGCCGAAGACGTCTCCGAAGGCGGAGAAGATGTCCTCCATGTTGTGGAAGCGCTGACCCTGGAAGCCACCACCCTGAGCGAAGGCCTGGTGACCGAACTGGTCGTACTGCGCGCGCTTCTGCTCGTCCCCTACGACGTCGTACGCCTCCGCCGCCTCCTTGAACTTGGCCTCCGCCGTCTCGTCCCCCTGGTTCTGGTCCGGGTGGAACTTCATCGCGAGCTTGCGGTAGGCCTTCTTGATGTCGGCCTGGGAGGCGTTGCGCTCGACGCCGAGCACCTCGTAGAAGTCGCGCTTTTCGGACATGGAGTCGGGTAGGGGGGGGCGGAGGGAGAGTCGAGCTATCGGCCGGCCCGCACCGCGCGAGCGATCCGGGCCGGCCTGGGAGTCAATGGAGCCGGCGCGCTCTCGGGAGCGCGCTGGCTCGAGTGAGGCTCGTCGTCAGGAGACGCTGCCGTCGATCTGCTCGGCCTCGTCCTTGAGCTCGGTGACCATCGTGTCGGTGGTCAACAGGAGGCCCGAGATCGAAGCGGCGTTGTGGAGCGCGGCGCGGACGACCTTGGTGGGGTCGATGATGCCGGACTTCAGCATGTCCACGTACTCGCCAGTGAGCGCGTTGAAGCCCTTCGACTTCGGCGACTCGCGGACGGTCTCCGCGACGACCGAGCCGTCGTAGCCGGCGTTCTGCGCGATCTGGCGCAGCGGAGCGGAGAGCGCGCGCTGCACGATCTCGGCGCCGAAGCGCTCCTCGCCCGAGAAGCGGGCGGAGGCGACAGCCTCCTCGGCGCGCAGCAGCGCGACGCCGCCACCGGGGACGACGCCCTCCTGGATCGCCGCACGGGTCGCGTTGAGCGCGTCCTCGAGGAGGTCCTTCATGGACTTCATCTCGGCCTCGGTCTTGCCGCCGCAGCGGATGACCGCGACGCCGCCGGAGAGCTTGGCGAGGCGCTCTTCGAGCTTCTCGCGGTCGTAGTCCGACTTCGTGTTCTCGATCTGGACCTCGATCTGCTTGCAGCGGTCCTTGATCGCCTTCGGCTTGCCGCCGCCCTGGACGATCGTCGTGGCGTCCTTGGTGACGCGCACGCGCTTCGCGGTGCCGAAGTGCTCGGCCTCGACGTTCTCGAGCGAGAGGCCGAGCTCCTCCGTGATGGCGGTGCCGCCGGTCAGCGCAGCGATGTCGCCGAGGTAGGCCTTGCGACGCTCACCGAAGCCCGGCGCTTTGACGGCGCAGACGTTCAGGATGCCCTTCAGGCGGTTGATGACGAGCGCGGCGAGCGCCTCGCCCTCGATGTCCTCGGCGATGATCAGCAGCGGGCGGCCGGTCTGCGCCGCGCGCTCCAGCACGGGCAGGAACTCGCGGACGTTCGAGATCTTCTTGTTGTAGATGAAGATCAGCGGATCCTCGAGCTCGGCCTCGAGCTTGGCGAGGTCTGTCGCGAAGTAGGGCGACAGGTAGCCCTTGTCGAACTCCATGCCCTCCACGACCTTGAGCTCGGTCTCGGTACCGGAGGCCTCCTCGATCGTGATCACGCCGTTGTCGCCGACGCGCTCGAAGGCCTCGGCCAGGAGCTCACCGATCTCGGGGTTGTTGTTCGCAGAGATGGCGCCGACGTTGGCCTTCTCCTCACGGGTGCGGACCTTGCGCGACAGCGCCTCGATGGAGGCGCTCGCGACCACGACGGCCTTCTCGATGCCGTTGCGGAGCGCGATCGTGTTGACGCCGGTGCTGAGGTACTTCAGGCCCTCGCTGAAGATCGCCTCGGCGAGCACGGTGGCGGTGGTGGTGCCGTCACCAGCGATGTCGTTCGTCTTGCTAGCCACCTCGTTCACGAGCTTGGCGCCCATGTTCTCGAAGGGGTCAGCGAGGTCGATCTCTTTCGAGACCGAGACGCCGTCCTTGGTGACCGAGGGGGCACCGAAGGACTTCTGCAGGATGACGTTGCGGCCTGCGGGGCCGAGGGTGACCTTGACGGTCTTCGCGAGCTTTTCGATACCGATGCGCATCTTCTGGCGCGCCTGGTCGTCGAACATGATTTGCTTGGCCATGGAGTCGTTGCTTGCTTGTCGTTGTTCTGGTGTACGTGTGTGAGGAACGGAGCGGCGCTTAGAAGCCCATGCCGGGCATGCCGCCGCCCATTCCGCCCATTCCGCCCATGCCGTCCATTCCGTCCATCCCATCCATGCCGTCGGGCATGGCGCCATACGGCTCGGGCTTGGACGCGATCAGGGCGTCGGTGGTGAGGAGCAGCGTCGCGACGCTGATCGCGTTGTTGAGCGCTGCCTTGGTGACCTTGGCCGGGTCGACGATGCCCATGTCGAACAGGTCGCCGTACTCGCCGGTGAGGGCATTGAAGCCGTAGCTGGCGGACTTCTCGCGGAGCACGCGGTGCGCGACGACGGCGCCGTCGTGGCCCGCGTTCTCGGCGATCTGACCGATGGGGCGAGTCAGCGCACTCTCGAGCAGCTCGATGCCCATCACGTAGTCTTCGTCCTGACCCTTCTTCAGCTTGTTCAGGACCTTGCAAGAACGCAGCAGCGCGACTCCGCCACCCGCCAGGACGCCCTCGGCGACGGCTGCACGCGTGGCGTGCAGCGCGTCTTCGATCAGCGCCTTGCGCTCCTTCACCTCGGTGTCCGTCGCGCCGCCCACGTTGATCTGGGCGATGCCTCCGGTCAGCTTCGCGAGGCGCTCCTGGAGCTTCTCGCGATCGTAGTCGCTCGAGGTGTTCTCGATGGCGCCGCGGATCTGCGCGACGCGCTCGGCGACCGCATCCTTCTTGCCGGTGCCGCCGACGATCGTGGTCTCGTCCTGCGTGATGACGACGCGCTTGGCGCTGCCGAGGTGCTTGACCGTGACGGCGTCGAGGTCGACGCCGAGGTCCTTCATGACCGCCTCGGCGCCCGTCAGGGCTGCGAGATCCTGCAGCATGGCCTTACGGCGTTCGCCGTAGCCCGGGGCCTTGATTGCGCAGCACTGGATGACGCCGCGCAGCTTGTTCACGACGAGCGTCGCGAGCGCTTCGGACTCGACGTCCTCCGCGATGATCAGCAGCGGGCGGTTGGTCTCCTTGATCTGCTCCAGGAGCGGCAGCAGGGTCTGGATCGCGCCGATCTTCGCCTCATGGATGAGGATCAGAGGCTTCTCGAAGACGACCTCCATGTTGTTCGTGTCGGTCACGAAGTTCGGCGACAGGTAGCCGCGGTCGAACTGCATGCCCTCGACGACGGTGACGTCGGTCTCCATGGACTTGCCGTCCTCGACCGTGATGACGCCGTCGCGACCGACCTTCTCCATGGCCTGGCTGATCAGCTTGCCCGTGTCCGTGTCGTTGTTCGCGGAGATCGTGGCGACCTGCTTGATGGCGGCGGCGTCGGTCACCGGCACGGAGACCTTGTCGAGCTCCTTGGTGATGGCGGCGGCGCCGTCC
>CAYGST010000545.1:0-231 GCA_964352415.1 uncultured Planctomycetaceae bacterium
CGCGGACGAGGTGCGCTACTGCAGCAAGCGCTGCCGGGCGAGGCGCGTCTCGCCGCGGGACCGCGAACTCGAAGCGCGCCTCCTCGCGCTGCTCGACGCGCGCGCCCCGAGCGCGAGCCTGTGCCCGTCGGAGGTCGCCCGGGACGTCGGCGGCGAAGAGTGGCGCAGCAGGATGGGAGCGGTGCGCTGCGCCGCGCGACGCCTCGCCGCGCAAGGCGAGCTGCTGTTCCT
>CAYGST010000545.1:241-3591 GCA_964352415.1 uncultured Planctomycetaceae bacterium
CGGCGGCGAAGAGTGGCGCAGCGCACCGCTCCCATCCTGCTGCGCCACTCTTCGCCGCGCAAGGCGAGCTGCTGTTCCTCCAGCACGGCCAATTGGTCGATGCCGCCACCGCCAGCGGACCGGTGCGGCTGCGACGAGCTTGCGCTGGCGAGCGCGCGCGGAGTGCCGGCGACAGGCTGGACGAAGCAGGCGGCGCGCTACGAGGCTCTGACCGATGAGCCGCCCCGGCGTTCTCTTCCTCGGCGGTAACGGCCACGCCGCAGTGCGCCTCGAGCCCGCGCGACGCGCGCTCGCGGAGCGCGGCGATCCGTTCGAGCTGCGCGACTGCCCCTACCCGCTCGGCCCGAGCTTCGACGGCATGCTCGACGAGCTGGAGCAGACGATCGACGCGTGGAAGGCCGAGCACACCGAGCGCCTCGTGCACGCCACCGGCATCGGCGCGCTCGTCGCGCTCGCCCTGCGCGCGCGCGGCGCGCTGCAGGGCACCGACGTCGTCCTGCAGGGCGGCGTCCTGTGGGGACTCGAGCAGCGCTGGTTCCCCAAGATCATGCGCGTCGGCCCGATGCCGCACGTACTCGCCGCGGCGCTGCGCCTGCCCGTGATGCGCCGCCGCTTCGTGAACAAGCAGTTCGAGACCGCGCCGAGCGCGGAGTTCCAGCGCGCCTTCTTCGACGGCTACGACGACGGCGACGCCTTCGCCACCTGGTTCGACTGGTTGACCTCCGACCTCCTGCGAAGGCTCGAACGCGAGCTGCCCGCCCGCGACGGCTCGCTCGAGCGCCTCGAAGCCTGGTGGGGCGCGCGCGACCACGTCGTCTCGCTCGAGGAGCTGCGCATCACCGAGCGCGCGCTCGGCGTCACGATCCCCGTGCGCGAGTTCGCGGCCTGGGGCCACTACCCGATGATCGACGACCCCGAAGGCTGGGTCGAGGAGCTCGCGCGTGCCCTGGCGCCCGCTGTCGACGTTCACTGACGCCGCGCTGCCGAAGGTGCACAACCTCCGGCGTGCGCGCAGCGCGGGGCTCGCCGTTCCCATGACGGTCTGGGCCCACGCCGCGTCCATCGACCTCGATGCGGTCACGCCGCCGAGCGCGATCAACGGGCCGTGCATCGTGCGCTCGGCGTCGCCGACCGAGGACACGGACGCTGGCACGGCCGCCGGCCAGTTCGTCAGCGTCGCGGTCCCCGAGCCGACCGAGGCGTCGTTCCGCGACGCCGTGCGGCGCGTCGTTGACTCGTTGCCGCAGGACGACGAGGGCCGGCCGCGCGGCGCCGCCTTCGTCCAGCCGCTGCTCATCCCCGAGCGCGGCGGCGTGGCGTTCTTCGACGGCTTCTACTTCGAGCGCACGACCGCCGCGGGCGGCAACCAGGCGCTGACCTCCGGCGAGGAGCGTGGCGAGGTCGCGCGCGGCCACCTGCGCCGGGCGGAGCCGTGGTCGGACTGGCTACGGCACGTCGCGCGCGCCTTCCGGGACGAGCTCGGCCGCGGCTTCGCGCTCGACGTCGAGTTCGCCCAGGACGGCGAGCGCTTCACGCTGCTGCAGGCGCGCCCCGCGCGCTTCGACGTGCGCCGCAACCCGCTGCTCTCGCTCGCCAACCACCGCGAGATCCTCGGCGACCCGCCGAGCCCGTGGATCGCCGCCGCGCTCGAGGAGGCGGGCGGCGATGCGCTCGAGTACTTCGCCGAGGTCGACCCCGAGGTGCGCACCTGGGGCGAGCGCTACTCGCAGACCGTCGGGCGCCGCGCCTGGCTGAACTTCTCGTTCTTCTACCGCCTGATGGACCACTGGGGTCTGCCGCGCAGCTTCGTCACGGAGGGCGTCGGCGGCGCGAGCGAGGGCCCTGCCGACGCGAAGCCCGATCTCCTGCGCATGCTCCGCATGAGCCCACGACTCGTCGCGCTGCAGGTCAAGAACCTGCGCACGGTCGCCGGCTCCGACGCTCCGCTGGCGGAGCTCGGGCAGCGCATCGAGGAGGCCGAGGGTCTGCGCGAGCTGTTCGACGCGACCGTCTTCGGCCTCGCCGTCGCGCTGCGTACGAACTTCGCGATCAACGGCGCGCTGACCGGCGCGGTGCGCGTGCGCCGCGCGCTGCGCATCCGCGGCAGGGCGCGCGTCACGACCGAGGCGATGATGGAGGAGTACGACGCGCTGCGCGGGCTCTCCGGCGATCGCCTCGAGTCCGCGCTCGATCGCTGGCTGGCGCGCTTCGGTCACCGCGGGCCGCTCGAGAGCGACCTCGCGCGGCCGCGCTTCGCCGAGCTGCGCGGCGTACTGCTCGCCGATCTCGAGCGCTCCGCGGCAGAGGGCGCGTCCGCCCCTGACGGTGACGCGAGCGCCGAGGCCCCGGAGGGCCGCGGACCGCTGTTCGCCATGGACCGCAAGCGCGAGGCCTTCCGCGACGAGCTGATGCAGCACTGGCTGCGACTGCGGCGGCGCATCGTCGACGAGGCCGGGCGCTGGGTCGCCGCGGGTCGCATCGATCGCATCGACGACGTGTTCCTGCTCAGCCGCGACGACCTGCGGCCCGGAACCACCAGCCGCAACCTCGCCCGGCGCCGCGCGGAGCTCGAGCGACTCGGGCGGGTCGCGCTGCCGACGACCGCGACGCGTGACGAGATCGAGGCCCGGCTGGTCGACGCGCAGGCGCCCGTCACGAAGACAGCCGACGGCGCGGCGCAGGAACGCTTCCCCGGCATCGCGCTCTCGCCCAAGTCCTTCGAAGGCACGGTGCGCAAGGCGACGGACCTCGTCGCGCTCCTGCAGGAGGAGCGTCGCTCGGGGAAGGCCCTGCTCGACGAGAACACGGTGCTCGTCGTCCCCGCGCTCGAACCGTCCTGGGCCGTCGTATTCGGCCGCGTGGGCGGCGTCGTCACCGAACTCGGTGGCGAGCTCTCGCACGCTTCGATCCTGCTGCGCGAGGCCGGCAAGCCGGCGATCGTCAACTGCGCGGGCGCCTTCGACGCCCTGCGGGACGGCGAACACGTGCGCCTCGACGGCGCGGGCGCTTGTGTCACCCGCCTGGCGCTCGCGTCGACGCAGAGCTGACGACTGGACGCGCTGCGCCGCGAGGCCTCGCGGGCCAGGTCAGGGCGTACGCGTCGCGAACACGCCGTGGTGTCGGGTCTCCGTCCCGAACAGCGTCGGCCCCACCTCGAAGTTGTGGTCGCCGCGCCTCTCGGTCGCGTTCGGACCAGCCCACCCACACGCGTGCGATGCGAGGGGCTCCTCCCTGTCGGCCTGCCCGCCACCCCGCGCGCCGAGAGCCACGAATGGCCACCTAGACAACAGAATCCAGGTGGTCTAGAGTCTGCCCCATGCCCGGCCCGCCCCGCCAGTTCGCCGAGGAAG
>CAYGST010000546.1:0-995 GCA_964352415.1 uncultured Planctomycetaceae bacterium
CGGCATGCCCGCGAACACCGCGGGCTTCGTCATCTACGGCTTCGGCGAGACCAACACTCCGCTCGGTGACGGCACGCTGTGCGTCTCGGGCGTCAACTGGATCCTCGCGCGCAAGGGCACCGATGCCAGTGGTCAGATGAGCCTCGACGTCGACGCCGAGGGTGACTTCGACGACCTGATCTGGCTCGACTGGCCGGGCAACGACGAGTTCGTCTTCCAGTACATGTACCGCGATCCGGCGGGCGGCCCGGCGGGCTTCAACCTGTCGTCCGCGGTGCGCGTCTCCTGGGAGTAGTCCCGCGCGCGGCGGCGCGTTCGCGACGCCGCGAGGGAAAAGCACGCCTGCAGAAACGTTGCCCCGTGACCGGGGTAGCGTTCGTGTCCATCGCGCGACCTCGCGCGCGGCTGCGGCTGCGGCGAGGCGAATGAGCTCGTCGCGCCCGCCAGACTCACCTGGCGGACCGGCTCTCCAGGGGTTCGGACCGCGCTCGTGGTCCAGGCCCTGAACCCTTCGACGCCCTTTTGCTCCCGGGAACCGCCGCCCCGATGGGAGCCCGAGGGGATCGTCCTTCGCAACCGGCGCGCCCCGGTGCGCCCCATCAAAACTCGCAAACCAATCATGACGACCTCCCGCTTCGCCGTCCTGCTCTGCCTGTTCCTCACGGCTCCCGGCGCCTCCGCCGGCACGCTCTTCGTCGACGCCGGGCTGATCACCGGTGCGAACGATGGCTCGAGCTGGGCCAACGCGTTCCAGGGCCTCGGCGGCTTGCAGAGCGCGCTGGCCGTCGCCACCCCCGGGGACGACGTCCTCGTGGCGTCCGGCTTCTACCACCCGTCGCCGACGGGGGACCGCACCGCTTCGTTCCAGCTGGCGACCGGCGTCGCGATCTTCGGCGGGTGCGACGGGACAGAGGCGACGCCCGCGGATCGGCCGACCCGCGGCTACCTCCAGGAGACCTTCCTCACCGGGAACATCGATGGGGATCCCTTCGACA
>CAYGST010000546.1:1005-3576 GCA_964352415.1 uncultured Planctomycetaceae bacterium
CACGAGCGCCGACTCGCTTCACGTCGTGCGGGCCTCGGGGGCCGTTACTGGCGCGACCCTGGACGGCTTCACGATCATCTGGGGCAACGCGAACGGGGGGGCCGGCGACGATGTCGGCGGCGGACTGCTCGTCGAGGGCGGCGCGTCGGTGACGATTCGTGATTGCGCCTTCACGGCGAATTTCGGCGCCTCCTCCGGCGGCGGAGTCCACGTTGCGGGCTCCGCCGCGAGCCTCATCGGCTGCAGCTTTCTCGGCAACCGGAGCGATGGAGCGGGCGGAGCGGTTCAGCTCTCGCAAGCGGGTGCTGTCGAGATCGCGCGCTGCAACTTCGTGAACAACCGAGCCCCGCGTGGCGGGGCGCTCGGCATCCTCGCGACGGCGGGAGCGAGCGTCCACAACTCGATCTTCCAAGGGAACACGGTGACGGGCATCGGGGGCGGCGGTGCGGTCTGGGCCGGCGGCGGTGGTGACCTGCAGATCGCGAACTGCACGGTCGTCCGAAACTCCTCGGACCTGCAAGCCGCTGCTGGCTTGCATCTGCAGGGGACGAGCGCGAGCGTGGCGAACTCGATCTGCTTCGAGAACGCCGGGCCGGGCGGGGCGCAGGGCGCGTCCAATCAGATCTTCGGAACGTCGAACGTCACCTACTGCCTCGTCGAGGGGGGCTTTGCCGGCGCGGGCAACTCGGGCGCGGCTCCGCAGTTCGGCCCCAGCATGAATCCGCTCGCCGCCGCGTTCCTGCCGGCGCCCGGTTCGCCGGCGCTCGACGCAGGCGACAACTCCCAGGTGCCGGCTGGTGTGACCCTCGACTACTCGGGCAAGCCGCGCTTCGTCGACGACCCCGCGCCGGACACGGGCAGCGGATCCGCTCCGCTGGTCGACATCGGCGCCTCGGAGAACCAGGGGCCGGTCTTCACCCCGTTCTGCTTCGGCAGCAGCCCCTGCCCCTGCGGGAACAACGGGGTCCTCGGCAGCGGGTGCGGCAACGGGAGCTTCGCCAGCGGATCGCGGCTCACGGCCGCGGGCGTCCCGAGCGTCTCGAACGACAGCCTCGTCCTGCGCGCGGAGCACTCGACGCCGAACGGCGTGGGGCTCTTCTTCCAGGGCTCGCAGCTGGTCGCGTTCGGCCAGGGCCAGCTCCTGGGTGACGGACGGCTCTGCGTCGCCCAATCCCAGCGCACTCCTCCCGTTGTCGCGAATGCCTCGGGCGTCGCGACCTCGGCCGTCTCGCTGTCGTCGACGCTGGGCGTCGGCGCCGGCGAGGTGAAGTACTACCAGTGGTGGTACCGCGATGCGGCGCTCAGCCCGTGCGGAAGCGGCTTCAACCTCTCGAGCGCGCTCCAGTTCGTCTGGCAGCAGTAGCGCCGCCGCCGAGCGCGGCAGCGCTCCGCCAAGGCCTCCCCAGCTGCAGAGCCCGCGGAGCCCGAGGACGCCATCCCCTCGGCTCCGTTGGCTCGCCCACGGCGGCGGGCCCGCGGGGCCTGGTCCGGACGGGGCGCGCGGCTCCGCCGGCAGCCCTGCGCTCGGAGCGGAGCGTGCGCTCCGCATCGGGGGTGACGTCGACTAGGCTGCGCGCATGCGCTGGCTCCGTCGTCGTTGGCTCGTGGTCCTCGCGTTCGCGTTCGCGGCGCTGTGGGGCTTCGTCGTCCATCCCTTCCTCGTGATCGTGGCCGGGTACGGCGCGACGATCGGGGGACTGCTCGTGCTCGGCGGGGTGGACTCGGTCGAGCGGGTGATGGAGGAGCGCATTCCAAGCCACGCGAGCTTCGTGCGGCTGGAGGTCGATCGCGCGGCGGGGCGTATCGAAGCCCGGGCGCTGTACGTCACGCGCGCGGCGGTCTTCCGGCCCGGGATCGGCGCGACCCGTGAGGCCGGGCTTCAGGTCGAGCTGCCGTCCGCGTTGCCGCAGGTGGCTGATCACTCGCGGGACCTGTCCGCGGCCGACACGCCGGGGGAGGGGTCGAACGCGCGCTGGCCGCGCGGCGACTCGGAGGAGCTCGCGCCGCTCGCCGACGGCGTCGACGCGGCGCGGCTCGACGCGGCCCTCGCGCGCGCGTGGTCCGTTGACGCCGGAACCCACGCGCTGCTCGTCGTGCACCGCGGCGAGCTCGTGCGCGAGCGCTACGCCATCGGCAAGGACCGGTACACGCCGCTGCTCGGCTGGTCGATGACGAAGAGCGTCACCGGGGCGCTGGTCGGCCGGCTGGTGCACGAAGGATCGCTCGAGCTGCACGGACCCGCGCCGGTCGAGGAGTGGCAAAGCGATGAGCGCTCCGCGATCACGCTCGCTCACCTCCTGCGCATGAACAGCGGGCTCGCCTGGCGCCAGGAGTACACGACGCCGTACTGCGACAGCCTGAACATGCTGTTCGTCGCGGGTGAGGCGTCCGCCGCACCGCGGGCGGCGCGGCTCGCGCATCCGGTGGGGGAGCTGTGGTCGTACTCCGACGGGACGAGCAACGTGCTCGCGCGGATCGTGCAGGACGCCGTTTCCGACGATCTGGTCGAGCGCCTCGCCGCGCCGCGCACGCTCCTGTTCGCACCGCTCGGGATGGAGAGTGCGTTCATCT
>CAYGST010000547.1:0-3571 GCA_964352415.1 uncultured Planctomycetaceae bacterium
TCCCGAACGCTTCGCAGGGCGGCTCGTGCACGGCACGGGCCGCCCTGCGTGCGTCTGGGCCTGCGGGGGACGCCAGCGGGTTCGGCCGCTTCGCGCGGGCTTTTTGGCGGCCCCGGACCTGCGCCGTCGGCGCCCTGGGGGCTACCTTGGTTCCCATGTTGCTCCCCCTGCTGCTCTCTGCGCTGCCGCTCTCGCTCCCGGCCACGACCCAGGTCACCGAGGACGAGGCGCGTCCGCCGCTCGGGCTCCACCTGCGCGACCTCGATGGGCTCGAGACCGCATCCGGGCTCGTCGTCGACGACGAAGGGGGGGCGTGGGTGCTCGAGGAGGGGCCTGGGCGACTCGTGCGCATCGAGCCGAGCGGCGAGCGGACCGTCGTGCTCGAGGGACTCGCGCGGCCGCGCGATCTCGAGGTCGCGCCGGACGGCGGCTTCTGGATCACCGAGCCCCTCGGGCGCGGGTTGCTGCACGTGCTCCCCGCAGACGGAGGCACGCGACTCGTGGGCGAGGGACTGCTCGTGCAGCCGTACGGGCTCGAGCTCGCCGGCGACACCGTCTACGTGACCGACGTCGCGACGCACCGCGTCGAGCGCTTCCGTACGGACGGCGAGCCGCTCGGCGGCTTCGGCGGCTACGGGCTGGGGTCCGGGCAGCTCCTGCGTCCGGTGGATGTCGCCGTCGACGGCGCGGGAGCGATCTACGTCGCGGAGGCGGGCACCAGCCGCGTACAGGTCTTCGACGCGGGCGGCGCGTCGCTGCGGCAGTGGGGCGACTGGGGCCCCTTCGTCGGCCTCTTCGTCGAGCCCAGCGGGATCGACGTGCGCGGCGAGGAGGTCTACGTCGCGGACCACGGCAACCACCGCGTGCAGGTGTTCGATCCCGCCGGCAAGCGGCTCGACCGCTTCGGGCTGCACGCGATCCGGCCGCGCGAGGGCGGCGGCTACCTGCACTACCCGGCGGCGCTCTCCGTCTCGCCGAACGGCGAGTACGCCGCGCTGTCGGAGCCGACCGTCGACCGCGTGCAGCTGTTCTCTCGCACAGGCGGGACGGAGGAGGACGCGGTGCGCAGGCGGGCGACGCAGCTCGCGAAGCCGGCCTCGCACTACGGCATGGAGCTGGCGAGCGCCGGACCCTGGCTCGTCATCGGTGAGCCGGAGAGTCACAGCGTGCTGGTCTTCGAGGACACGGCCGAGGATCCGCGGCGCATCACGCGCATCTCGGGGCTCGGCAGCAAGACGGGGCTGCTCACGGGCGTCGCCGGACTGCACCTCGACCGCGAGCGGCGCTGGCTCTTCGTCTGCGACCCGCTGCTGCGACGCGTGTCCGTGTTCGGACTCGATGTCACGGAGGGGGAAGAGGTCGGCTTCGACGCGCGCATGGCGCGCTTCGTGAAGTCCATCGACATGGCCAAGCTGCGCGAGCTGCAACCGCTCCCCGGGCTCGACGGCGTCCCCGAGCCGGTGGCCATCACGCGTGACGCGGACGGCCGGGTCTATCTCTGTGACCGCCGGAATGCCGCTGTTCTGGTGCTCTCGCCGAAGTTCGACCTGCTCGAGGTCTTCGGCGCGGACGCGCTGACCGATCCGACGGGGATCGTGGTCTCCGGCGGCGGTGACGTGCTGGTCGCGGACGGGGGCGGTCGCATCGTGAGCTTCGCCGCCGAGGGGCGCGCGGCCTCGGGCTTCGCCGAGCTGCCAGCGCCGCACGGCCTCGCGCTCGCCGCCGACGGGACGCTGTTCGTGACTGACAGACGCACGCACACGGTCAGCGCCTACGCCGAGGACGGCGAGCTCCTGCGCCGCTGGGGCAGCCCGGGGCTCGGCAGGCAGCAGATGTACAAGCCGCGCGGGGTCTGCATCGACCACGCCGGGAACGTGCTCGTGCTCGATCACGCGAACCACCGCTTGATGCGCTACACGCCCGAAGGGGAGTACGTCGGGACCTTCGGGCTCCGGCTCTACACGCGACCCGCGCGGTTGCCGAACCTGGAGCAAGAAGAAGAGTGATGAGTGCAAGCAACCCGCTTCGGTTGGCGTCGATCCTGCTCGCGTGCGTCGCTGCGGGGCTGGGCGTGCGCGCCGCCTCGTCGACCGGCTCCGGGCCGGAGCCGCAGCTGGGCTCGAGCTGGCAGTTCGTGGTGACGAGCAATGACGGGACGTACCAGGTGCGCTATCGGGTCGATCCCTCGGACTTCGAGGTCGGCGACCTGTTCGCCATGCGCGTCGAGGTCGAGCGCGCGGACGGCGCGCCGTTCGAGGCGCAGCTGGCCGTCGACGCGCGCATGCCCGAGCACGGTCACGGGATGAACCGCGAGCCCGTGGTGGAGCGCGCGTCGGAAGGCGCCTTCGAGGTGCAGAACCTGCTGTTCCACATGCCGGGCTACTGGGAGGTCTACCTCGACCTCACGCGCGGCGCCGTGACCGAGCGCGCGCAGTTTTCGCTGGACCTCGAGTGAGTACGCGACCGACTCAGGCGCTGCAGGACGCAGCGGGCGGGCTCGGTCCGCTGGCCTCGGCGGCGTTCGTCGTCGCCTCGCTGGTTGCGCAGTTCGCGCTGGGCGGGAGCGCGCGCGCGCAGGATGCCGACGGCCCAGCGGGGGACGCGGACGCGCCGCCCGAGTTCTCGGAGCGCGACCTCGCGCGGCTCCTGAAGCTGTCGCCGCTGCCCGAGCCGCCGCTCGACGAGACGAACCGCTTCGACGGCGATCCGCGGGCCGAGGCGCTCGGGCGCTTCCTGTTCTTCGACGCGTCGCTGTCCCGCGACGGCACGATCGCCTGCGCGACCTGCCACGATCCGGCGCTGGCCTTCAGCGACGGCAAGCCTGTCGCCGTCGGTCTCGGTGAGGGAACGCGCCGCACGCCGTCGCTCCTCAACGCGGCCTTCGGGCGCTGGTACTACCACGACGGCCGCGCCGACACGCTCTGGGCGCAGGCGCTGCAGCCGCTGGGCGACGACGCGCGCTTCCCGGCGCACGCGCGCCCCGACCCCGCTTCGCCGAAGGCCGCCCACGCCGTCGCCTGGGCCGCGATGGCGGAGGCGGACCGGGTGGCGATCAATCGACTGTTCAGCGACCTCGGCAAGTTCTTGGCAGCCTACGAGCGGCGGCTGGTCAGCCGCGACTCGGCCTTCGATCGCTTCGTGGAGGGGCTGCGCGAGGGCGACGCCGAGAAGCGCGCGACGCTGTCCGCCTCCGCGCAGCGCGGCGTGGCGCTGTACCTCGGGCGCGGCCGCTGCCGGCTGTGTCACAACGGCCCGAACTTCACCGACGGCGAGTTCCACTCGCTCGGGCTCGCGGCCCGCGGCGGGGGCATGCCGGAGGACGCCGGTCGCTACGAGGGCGTGCCGCTGCTGCTCGCCGATGAGTTCAACGCGGCGGGGGACTACAGCGATGCGCCGGGCGGCGAGCGCGCGCGACAGCTGCGCGGGCTCCTTGCCGGGCCGGCCAACTGGGGCGAGTTCAAGACGCCGAGCCTGCGCGACGTCGACCGGCGCGCGCCGTACATGCACGCCGGTCAGTTCGGCGAGCTGGCGGACGTGCTGAACTTCTACTCGACGCTCGAGGGCGCCGCGC
>CAYGST010000548.1:0-3564 GCA_964352415.1 uncultured Planctomycetaceae bacterium
GCCCTGGCGGGCGCCGTCGTTCGCGGTCTGACCGAGGCGCTGCCCCGGCTCTCCTACGAGGTCGTGCTCACGGACGATGGACTGCGCTGGATCGACAGGAGCGGCGACGAGCCGGTGTCCTTCGACGACGAGCCCGGCGCGGGCTTCTGGCGCCGGACCGCTGCGGACCTCTTCGAGTGGGTCCCGATCGACGAGTGGCTCTGATCGCCGCTAGCCTTGCGGGGCACGCGGGCTGATGGAACGCGCGCGGCCCCCGCCGGACGAGTCCGGCGGGGGCCGCGCGTGTTCGGGGCCGAGCCGCGGCTCAGTCCATGTGCGCGATCACGCGCTCGTCGCCCATCTGCAGGCGGTTCGAGAGGCGCCGCACGACCTTGCCGCCGAGGTTGCCGACCGCGACGATGAAGCCCTTCTGGAGCACCCGCTTGGTGAAGTCGATGGGGGCCCAGGTGGCCAGCGTGCTGTAGCCCTGCGAGCGGTTGTAGAGCATGTTCTGCTCGGTCACGAGCCACTCCGAGTACAGCATGTACATGATCAGGAGCGGCTTGGACATCAGCCGGCTGTGCAGCGTCTTCTTCGCGAACGGCATCATCCACGGGAAGCGGACGAGGATCGGGAACCACTTGTGGAGGTTCTCGACGGCCTGCTTGTCGTCGATCGCGGAGGAGGCGCTGCGGTTGAACTTCGACGGGAAGTCGTCGTAGTGGTCGACCGCGATGCCCATCTCGCGCGTGATGTCGTTCAGCTCGAACTCGGGGTACGGCTGGACGATCGAGCAGAGCGGGTGGTCCACGCCGCACTCGACGTTGAGGAGGATCGTGTCGATGTCCTCCTGGAGGGTCGCGCCGGGGCCGCCGAGCATGTTCAGCGAGCCGAGGCGGATGCCGTACTTCTTGATCCACTTGGACGCGTTGACGAGGTGAGCCGTCTCCGTGTTCTTCTTGTAGATCTCGTTGCGCATCTTGTCGTTCGCCGACTCGAAGGCGATGCGGGCGTAGATGCAGCCGGCGCTCGCCAGCTTCTTGATGTGGTCCTCCTTGGTCATGTTGGCCATGAGGATCACGTCGAAGGGCAGGCCGACCTCCTTGGGCCAGCGCTCGCAGAACTCGTCGAGCCAGTCCGTGCGCAGGTTGAAGATGTCGTCCAGGAAGTGGACGAAGCGCAGCGGGTACTTCTCGCGGATCTGCAGGGCTTCGGCGATCACGTGATCGACCGAGCGCTTGCGGACGTACTGGGAGTTGCGCGCGCCGTAGATCTTGCCCCGCATCGCGTGGTGGAAGCAGAAGGTGCAGCTCATCGGGCAGCCGCGCTGCGTGACGATGACCTTGCGCGGGCTGTTCGCGTAGAGCGGCTGCGCGTCGTAGAGGACCGAGCGATCGGGTTGACCGAGCGCGTCGAGGTCTTGGATCAGCGGGCGCAGCGGGTTCTTGACGACCTCGCCCTTCTCGTCGGCGTAGGCGAGGTTCTGGATATCGTGCCAATCCTCACCCTTCTCGAGGCGGTCGAGCAGCTCGACGATGGCGAGCTCGCCCTCGCCGAGGCAAATCGCGTCGATGTCCGGATCCTGAACGCTCTCGGGGACGAAGGTCACGTGCGGACCGCCCATGAGCGAGAAGAAGTCGAACTTGGCCTTGAGCAGGCGATTGAGATCGAAGATCGGGCGGTGGTTGCCCGTCATCAAGGACCACGTGACGACGTCCGGCTTGTACTCCTCGATCTTCTTCAGCCAGTGCGGATCCGGAAGGAAGAGAGCTTCCATCTCGTGTCCGGCGTCCTTCGCGGCGCGCGACAGATACATGGGACCGAGCGCTTCCTGCGGGAGCGTGCGCGAGATGTGGAGGACTTTCACTGCGATTGCGGGTGGGAAGTGGCTAGGTGGGTCCGAATTCGGGCCTTCTCCGTCTTCGGCGGTCCTGGGACCTCTCCCACACTCTAAACCCCGGATCGTCCAGCGGTGGGATTACCGCGAAGGGAATCGCCTTGGATTCCGGCGAATGTCACCGACCGCCTGGGCCGCAATCCCATACTCCGCGGTCTTGAATCTCCCGGTGAACGACTCGGCGCAGCTCCCCTGGGCGCACCCGACGACCCCCCGATTGCCATGAGGATGTCCCACTACTTCCTGTCCCTCGCCGTGCTGGCGGTGGGAGGTCTGCTCGCCACGGCTCTGGCGGGCGTCGCAGGCTCGGACCTGCACCTGTGGATCGCGTTGCCGACCGCCATCGTTGTCGTGGGTCTGCACAGCCTGGTGATCATGTTCGTGCTGATCGGCGGCCGTCTGCTGCGCGAGGGCATCAACAACTGCGGGCTGGACCCGAGCTTCCTCACGCGCAACAACGCCTACTTCAAGAGCCTCTCGGGGCTGTTCTTGACCATCGGCGGGGCGTTCTCGATCGTCGCGGCCGGGGTGCTGGGCTACGCGGAGCGCGCCTTCTCGATCCCGCCGGAGGTGCACCTGATCGTCGGGATCGGCGCGGCCGTGATCACCTTCCTGGCGCTGCCGCGCGAGTACCGCGCGCTGAGGACCGTCGAGGCGCTCCTCGACGAGACGCGCCTGACGCTCGCCGCGGAGGACAGCCAGCGCGCTGCCGAGGGCCTCGGCCCGGTCGACGAGGACCACGTTCCCTATCGCGACAGCCAGGCGCACATCGGGCTCTTCCTGATCACCGCGCCCCTGCTCGTCTACCTCTACCGGGCGCTGATCGTCTGGCGGGGGCGCTTCGAGCGCGTCGACATCCACCCGTGGCTCGAGATCTCGCTGATCGGCCTCGTGGTCTGGTGGCTGGGCAAGCGCAAGGGCGCGCGCGAAGGTGACGCTCCCGATGGCGGTTCGAGCGCAGAACGTCCTGAGACCGGCGCGGAGTCTCCGCGCTAGCCGCGATCTGCGCCTCGACGGCGACGGCGAACCTTCAGGCGTCGGCCGCGGGCCCTTCGTCCGGCAGCTCGTGGCGCCTCATGAGGCCCACCTGGAGCATCATGAAGACCATGGTGACGAAGAAGAGGCTGAGCTTGTAGCCGGCCCAGAACGACTCGGTCTGCGTGCGCCAGACGATCTCGTTCCCGACCGCGATGGCGGCGAACAGGCCCACCCAGCGCCAGCTCAGAATCCGCCAGCCCTCGTCGTCCATGCGCAGCGTCGAGCCGAGCAGGGCCTTCAGCACGTACTTGCCGCGCAGGAGTCCGCCGGCGATCACGAGCGCCATGAAGGCGCTGGCGACGGTCGGCTTGAGCTTGATGAACGTCGAGTCCCCGAACCAGATCGTCAGGCCGCCGAAGACCCCGACCAGGACGGCGGTCACGAGGGACATCACCGGCACCTTCTTCTCGAGCCACCAGGCGATGGGGAAGGTCACCACGATGGCGATCAGGAACGCCTGGGTGGCCACCAGGATGTCCTGGCTCTTGGTCAGCCAGAAGAACAGGACGAGGGGGCCCAGCTCCAGGAGCGCGTCGCGCGCGAGGAGGTCGCCCACGTCCGCTTCGCCGTGCACTGGTTCGAGCTCTGGACCGAGGGCGTCCTGCTCGAGCGGTTTGCCTCGAAACAGCACCGGCGTGAGCGGCTCGGGC
>CAYGST010000549.1:0-3558 GCA_964352415.1 uncultured Planctomycetaceae bacterium
ATTTTCACTACATTATCGACGGTCAGCAGCGGCTCGCCACGACGCAGATCTTTCTTTCGTGCTTGAGGGATGCAGCGGCAGGGCGCATAGAGACTGATCCGGGGGCCGGAGCCCTAGCGCGGCAGATCCAGGCGGGGGTGTTTCAGTCGGAGGGCACAGGCGGAGGATCGAGGCTGTCCCTGAGGTTGGGTGATCTGGATCAGGACTTCTTTCAGGCCACGATCCAGCGTTATCCGCGCAATGCCGATAGGCCTGCGCGCAACGCTTCCACCGGGCTGATCATGCGCTCCAAGAACCTCCTCCAGAAAGCTGTGGATGAGTTGCTGCGCAGCGAGTCGGATCCTCTGGCTGTGATTCAGGGCCTCTACGGGACCATTGCGGAGCAGGTCGCGCTTGTAGTCATCGAGGTGGATAGCGACCGCCAAGCGATGGATGTTTTTGAACGCATCAACTTCCGGGGCGCTTCGCTCGCTGAGACCGACCTGATTCTCCATCGGTTGATGCGCGCGTGCACGAGCCAGGAGGAGCGAAAGCGTGTTCGTGCCACCTGGAACGACGTGTGCCGGGAGATCCCACAGACCGCCTCGCTCAAGCAGTTCCTGCGCCACACGTGGGAGGCGAAGCTGGGCGACACCAAGGGTGCCAAGCTGTACGACATCACGGAGTCGTACCTGGATCAGACTGGGGAAGGGCCAGTCGAGTTCCTTCAGGAGCTGCAGACCTACGCTGAGGAGTATGCGGCCTTGCTTACAAGCAAGAGTTCACTGCTGCATCACGACTCTCACGACGCAGTATGGGCAGCGCATCAGGAGCTCGGTGCCAAGGACAGCATCCCGCTCCTGCTAGCATCCCTACACCGATTGGGGAAGAGCCGGCCATTTGCACGGCTGGCAAGGGCGGTCGAGTCCTTGATCGTGCGCCATCAGGTCTTTGCCGGGCTGGATACCGATGAGTTGAGGTCTTCGTTTCTCGATGCCTGCGTGGAGATGAGCACGGCCAGTAACAATGAAGAGGCGGTGGAGGCAGCAGCCTCCATATTGAGAGGTCTAGACCCGTCACTGCGCGCGATGCGTGACGGAGTTACGCGGGAGATGAAGTTGAGCGCCAAGGTTGCGAAGTTCACTCTGCGGGAGCTGGAAAATCACAGCAGCGGGAACGCCTACCGCGCACGTGCAACGCTAGAACATATTTTCCCCAAGAAGCCCGGGCCGGGCTGGTCCCGGGATCGACGGAGGCTCCTGCGACCATACCTGAACCACCTGGGCAACCTGACGCTGCTGACCGACAGTGACAACCGCAGCGCAAGCAACCGCTCGTACAGCGACAAGAAGCAGCTAGTCTACAGGGAGGCTCACCTTGCGATTGCTCGGGATCTCGTAAACTACCCACAGTGGGGGCTGCGGCCGTTGCTTCGCAGGGCCGACGATCTTGCTAAGTCTGCAGACAGGCGGTGGCAGGTTCTCTAGTTAGGTCTGCATGTGCGCCGCTCCCCGGCGGCCACGGTACCGGCGGCGACGAGAGTGCGGAGCCCTGCGCTGCTGGTCCTTCCGAGCCGGACGGGGCTACCGGGGTTGACGCCGTGAGGTTGGTCTGGCGAGGTAGGGGGGCACGGCAACAGTTGATGAGGGCGCTGC
Source organism: uncultured Planctomycetaceae bacterium (assembly GCA_964352415.1). GTDB lineage: Bacteria > Planctomycetota > UBA1135 > UBA1135 > JABACD01. The sequence continues at coordinate 1,635 of CAYGST010000549.1, forward strand.
CAGAGGGGGTCAAACTTGAAGCCTAGCATGCCTAACTATATTAGACTGCTCTTGGGGCCCTTCTTTCGCTGGTGGTGGGCGGCCGCTACGGGTGTCATTGGATTGCTTGCATTCGCCGTAACGGCAGAGACTGTAGAGCTTTCCAAGCCATGGATGCTTGCGGTCGTGCTTCTGATTTCAGTGCTACTCTTCATTGCGATGGCCGTTCTGGTGCAGGGGTGGGGTATCTATTCCAAGAAGCTATGGCGTTTCGATGTGCATTCGCTGCACAATGATGAGTGTGCTGATCTTGGAGCTGACTGGGTCTTTATCCTTCAGGGCCCGGATGGTGTAGATGCTGGGGCGATCTTGCAGGTGTGCAGACGACTAGAGTCGAACGTTGAGGTCCCATTTGCCTTGGTTCGGATTCTCGGGCGGAATGAACAGGGGTGTTATCAAGGTGTGCCTGTATGGAGGGCCTCGGCTCACTTCGGCGACTTCAGCAAGGGCCGCTTCACCTCGGATTCCCTTCTGGTTGTTCCTTGCCCAGAGTGGGCGTGCATTAAGAGGTTCGTTCTGGATGATGGAGGCAGCTTGAATGGGTGATTTGGTGTTTCTGAGCTACAGTCATGAGGACAAGGGGGTGGCCGAGCGGGTTGCTAGGGCGCTGACGTCACGCGGGGTGGAGGTTTGGTGGGATGAGGGGGAATTGGCCCCCGGCGACTCTCTGGTTCAGAAGATTTTTGAGTCGGGCTTGGGGCGGGCGAGTCACTTTATTGTCCTGCTGTCACCAACGAGCGTGCGCTCTAGCTGGGTAAAGGAGGAGCTCGGCGTCGCTACAGTCAAGAGGATCGAGGAGTTGGTTCGGGTCATCCCAGTTGTGATCGACGATGTAGACGTGCCGATGTCGCTGCGCTCCCTAGTGCGTGTGGACCTACGTGACGACATTGATGCGGGCCTCGGGCGATTGGCGGATGCAATTCAAGGAATTTCGCAGAAGCCAAGCGTGGGCAGTGCTTCGCCGGTGGCCAGCATGGACCCGGTACCGGGCATGTCGAGGGCCGCTACTGCTGTTGCGAAGTATTTGATTGAGAATACGGGTGCTGGGGCTGGGGGCCGTCGGGCGGTCCAGGGGCCTGAGTTGGCTGAGTCGCTTGAGCTCGATCCTCACGCGGTTAATGACGCGGTCGCTGAGCTTGAGGATTCCGGCGCAGTTAGGGTTGCGAGGGCGACTGGTAGTGCTCCATTTCGATTCTTCCAAGTCGAGCCTACCTATGTTGTCTACCGAGATTTCGTGGACTTTCTCCGCTACAGCCCGGATAAAGACGTTGTGCGGGTGGCGGTCGAAGTGGCTTCGTTGGGGCAGATTGGTGGTAAAGACTTGGATGAGCAAACGGGGCTAGGACCGGATAGGCTGAATCGTGCCGTAGAATATCTTTCTGACTATGCGCTCGTGGAAGTTGATCGGGCGTTGGGGACTGCGCCATATACTTTTCTGCGTGTGCGGGCTTCGCACCGCACACGGCAGTTCGCGCAGGAGCGAGCCGAACACTAGGGGCTGGCTGAGCTGAGGCCGAAGCGATCCTTGTGGGTGTCTCCTTCGCGGATGGGCCTACCGCGTCGCATTGGTAGTGCACGCCCCCGACCGGCCGTCTGATCATCCGAGATCGCGTCAGCAAGCAGCCCCCGAAGTGGGCGTCCCTTTCCCCGGGGTGCCCGACGCGCAGAGGCGCCGGCTGTGCCGCGCTCGTCGCCTGCCGGGTCGAGGCCGATCTGCAGGAGCGTCTTCGCGGCGAGCCTGGGTGCCGCGCAAAGGAGGCACGAAACAGGCACTGCCCGGTCCCCTCGGCGGAGGCCCTCCCGGCCTGGACGCCCTAACCCCGCCACACGCGGGAGGTTAGATGGAGCGGCTGATGGGGCTCGAACCCACGACATTCAGCTTGGG
>CAYGST010000550.1:0-3545 GCA_964352415.1 uncultured Planctomycetaceae bacterium
CTTCGAGAGCGTCGAGCCCTCTGTCTTGATCGCCCGGCCCTCCTCGTCGTACCAGGTCAGGCTTTCCAGGTCATCGTCATTGGACCCGTCGGTGGCGTCGATCTCATAGCGCCGCGTCCTGTAGACCCGCCCCATCTCGTCGTAGTCTGTCGTCGTCAACGCGAGCCGGTCCGTCGCCGCACCGCTGAAGGCGGGGTCAGTCGTGCCCAGTGTGATGTTGCTCACCCCCGAATACTGCGCCGTGGCGAGGCGACGACCGAGGTTGTCGTAGCTGTTCAGGCTGTGCGGAGCCTGCGGGTTCTCCTGAAGAAGCAGCCGCCCTCGCGCGTCGTAGGTGTAGTTGGTGACCCGCTGGCCCGTCGTTCCGTCCGCCACGTAGGCCGTGCGCTTGGTCACGTGGCCATTCCCGCCATCCGAGCCGCCGTCGTACTCCATGGCGTTCGTCTGCACCATGTTCTCGGTTCCGCCCGTCATGCCACCTTCGAGGCCCGTGTCGTCGGTGCCGATCCAGTTCGAGGCCACCCGCCCTCGGGCGTCATGCACCGTCCGGCTGATCGTGCCTGTCGGGTCCAGGGTGCGGATCTTGCGCCCCATCGAGTCGTAGGCGTAACTCGTGGTGTCGTAGTTCGTGCCCTCGACCGCTGCCGTCAGCGTCCCGGGGATCAGGTGGTAGAGCCGCGTGCTCGCCACCTGGCTCCCGCTCTCGTCGTATTGCGTCGTCGAGAGCCGGCAGAGGTCGCCCAAGTCCGCCACGACGTCGTCGAGCTCGTTGCTCGGCTCCGCCGCGTCCACGTGGGTCGACTGCGTCGCCGTAGAGGAATTGCCGGTCACCTCGATCTGACCACTGGCCTCCGTCTTGCCCGCCTGGTTCGTGACGCGCACGCCCACCGGCCCGTAGTAAGTCGTCGGCGATCCCGACACCACCTTCGGGTAGCTCAGTGAGACCACCATCCGGTCCTTGGTCTGCGACCGGTAGGTTTCGGTCACGCGCCCCGTTGGCAGCGTCATGCTTACTTGGCCCCCTTGTGCGGCATAGCTGTAGGTCGTCTTCTGGTGCAGGGGTGATCCACTGCTCGCGAAGCTCACTGGACTCGACGGCACCGTCACGCCGTTGAAGTCCTCCCCCACGCCGTTCTGCGTCGTGTCTGCGTCCCGGATCTGCTTGGTCATCACGCCGTTCGCGTACTCGCTGTATGAAATGGCGCCGTCCTCAGACTTCGTCCACGTCTCGCGACCCTGTTTGTCGAGGTAGCGGTAGCTCACCGTCGCGCTGTTCGATCCGTTGTTGGCCGTGCTCACCACAGGATTCGTCTGGGTGATGGCCTCGATCATCGTGCTCCCCGAGTAGTACTCGTAATCGTATGTCGTCGTGTACCCAGTTCCCGGCGTTCCACTGGTCGCACTCGGATACCGGGTCACATCTTCGAGCAACGGGCGCACCGCCTCACCGACCGAAGGCGAGACCAGCGTCGAAGTGTACGTGTAGCTCTCCAGAAACTTGGACGCCTCCGTGGTGCCACCCTGCCACTTCTTGTGCTCAACGAAACCTCGGAGCCCCCCCGAGGGCTTGACCGAGTACGTATAGATCAGCCCGCCAGAGGAGGATCGCGTGAAGGCCACGTCCCCATTGGCGTGAATGTACCCCGTGATGTTCGCCGGCGTGTGCACCGCCGTCACGATGCCTTCCGAGTTTCGCACGACATCCGTCGCCCAGAAGTCCGTGCTGCCGCCCAGAGGATCCAGCACGGTGAAGGCCGTCGGGTTGGCATCGGTGATCACCTGACTGAGAGGCTGCCCGACCTCGTCGAAGTACTGCGTCAGGTACGTGCCGTCCGGCTGCTCCACCACGGTCCGGTCCTTCCAGATCACGTCGTAGTTGTCCGTCTCCACAGGCGCGTAGTCCGAGTTGGTCGTGTACGTGAAGTTGTACTCACCGATCCCGCCGCCTCCGCAGCCGCAGTCGCCCCCGAAGATCGCCTTGATGACGCGCCCGCTGCTGTCGTACTCGAAGTAGTGGCTCGCGTAGGGCTTCAGGTCGTTGTCCGAGGCCGTCAGGTAGTCATTGTCGGCGAAGTTCCCGTCGGAGCCCTCGTACCGGCGCCAGCCCTCGGGCGAGAGGACGAGCTTGACCAGATGGTCATCGCCTTCGGTATCGGTGTCGCGCCAGTAGCGGTAGTACTGCGTCGAGATCAGGTCCCCATCCGACAGCGGCGTGGTCTTCGTTACGAGCTGGAGGTCTCCCTCGGCTCCGTGGACGCCTTCGGTAAGGCTGGTCAGGTAAGTGTAGTTGACCTTGGCGACCGTCTCGACTCCGGTTGGACTGCCTCCCCACGTACCGCCGGTCTTCGATTCCACCTCCACCTCGTCGAGGAGGTCGGAGCTGTAGCTGTAGGTGTAGCGTCGGTCCTCGGCGTCGTAGATATTCTGCGGGCCCTTGGCACCGGAGTCGTAGCCGTTATCAGCGGCCGTCTCGGGGTTGGACGAGTTGTGGACGTAGGTGGTGTTGCTCGCAGCATCCGTGACCTTCCAGAACTGGAAGGCGGCACTGCCGGCGTTCACGTCATCGCCGAAGAACGTCCAGACCGTGCCGTTCGTATCGGTGTACTCGTAGAGCTCGGGATCCGACCCCGCCGCCGCAGTGAACGTGAAGAATCCTCCGGTGCCCTGCTTGCCCTGGAACTCGTCTTCGTCGTCCGCGGTCCGCTTGAACTCCACGAAGCGGTCGGCCCCGAAGTTCAGGTAGACGATGTCCTCCTCGTCCCTGACCTCCGAGTCCAGCTGCCAGACCAAGATTTCCGGCACGCTCCCCTGGAACCAGTTGTTCCCTTGAAGGCCGGCGCTGTCGTGGTGAGTCGAGCCGGTGTGCTGCTGTCCGTTGTAGGTTCGGCCGACGGGGACCGTGATCCCCTCACCAGGCAGCGAGATGTCCCGGTCGCTGGCGACGAAGCTCCCCGTGCGCAGGTCCACGCCGTTCAGCGTGGTCGTGCCGGACCAGGTTCGCTGCGTCCGGCTCCCGCCGAAGGCGATGGGGTACCCGGCCGCAGCCCGAATCGAGCCTTCCATGCCCGTCCCCCGCTGAATCACGCGGGGCGTGACGTCGTTCGCCCGGGAGGGCGAGCCCTCCGCCTTGTAGTCCGTCAGCGTCGGGGCGTGGATCGCGAGGATCTCCCCGAAGACCGGGGCCGGGACGGGCTCAGAGCTCAACGATCCGGCGTTCAGCCAGAGCGCGAGGCTTCCAAGGGCGGTTGCGGGGAGCAGGAACAGCGCCGAGCGAGAGGACAGACCAAACATGGAGACACTCCACAGACCAGGGTTTCGAGCGAAAGAGCCAGCCGCGCGAGTCGGCGGGCAAGTGCACTCTAACCACGATTTGCCGAGTGGAACCGCCGACCGACGGGGTCGATTTTTCAAATAGGGACTTTCAAGTACGTCGCATTTGCGAATGGCGCCAAGACCTCACCCGCTCCAGGTTGAGCGAGGGGTAAAAAATAGGCTCTCCTGCACCTTTAGTGGGTGAATCCGGGCCTCACGTGGGCGGGGCTGAC
>CAYGST010000551.1:0-3536 GCA_964352415.1 uncultured Planctomycetaceae bacterium
CTGCACGCACTCCACTGTAACGGCTCCACAGCACGCCGCTGGAGGCGACCGCGCCTGCGCGGAAGCTCGTGGACGCCGCCGAGGCGCTGCCGTACGGTTCAGGGGACTCTTTTGGGACGGGCGCGAACGTCGCCCTCGAGCGTCCGACCGGCGCTCCCGAGGACTACGGCGAGCGCACGCGGCTGCTGCTCGACCTGCTGGCCTTCGCGTTCGCGACGGACTCCACCCGCGTGGCCACGATCGCCCTCGGCAACGAGGGTTCAGGGCTCGTCTACCGCGACCTCGGGGTCGAGGGCGGGCATCACGAGATCTCGCACCACGGTGACGACCCGGAGCGGCTGGACGGGATCGCGCGCATCAACCGCTATCACGCGAGCCTCCTCGCGGAGCTCCTGGATCGGCTCGGTGAGCTGACCGAGGGCGACGCGCGTGTCCTCGACCGAACCCTCGTCGTCTACGGCAGCGGGATCGCCGACGGCAACTCCCACGCGCACGAGGACCTGCCGATCCTGCTCGCCGGCGGAGCGGCCGTCCTGCCGTCGCGCGGCTGGCTGAGGACGCCGCACGAGACCCCGCTCGCCAACCTGCACGCAGCCCTCCTGCGCGAGCTCGGAGCGTTGCCCGCCACCGGGCGCTTCGGTGATGGCGACGGCGTGCTCGACCTGCGCAGCTGAGGTTCACGGCCCGGGCCGTGGTGCACCGTTGCGCCGCTGCCAGCAGCCCGTACCCTGCTGGCGTCAGTGACCCCGATTCACCCTAGACCCCCGTACGAAGGAGCCTCACCCATGGCGATCGAGATCGGAAGCGAAGCCCCCGACTTCACCCTCAAGACCCAGGACGAAGCCGAGTGGACCCTGTCCGCCCAGCGCGGCAAGAACGTCGTCCTCATGTGGTACCCGCTGGATTGGAGCCCGACCTGCGAGGCGGAGAACTGCCGCATCTCGTCCGAGCCCATCCTCGAGGGCGACGACCTCGTCGTCGTCGGCATCAGCCGGGACTCGACCTGGTCGCACAAGGCCTGGAAGGACTCCAAGGGCATCCGCCACGACCTGCTCGCCGACCCGCTGCTGGCCGTCACGAAGCAGTACGGTCTCGAGCACCCGGCGGTGCCGTTCATCAGCCATCGCGCGACGGTCCTCGTCGACAAGCAGGGCAAGGTCGCCTTCTGCGAGGTGCAGGAGAAGACGCCCGAAGCGCGCGACTGGACGCGGGTCCAGGACGCGCTGGCCAAGCTCGGCTGAGGCTGGAGCCCGGGCACGCCGCCCGGCGCTGGAACGCGAGGAACGCGCGCCCCCTTCGCTGGGGGCGCGCGCTCCTTCCTTGGACTCGAGCGGCGTCAGGCCTGCGAAGCGACCAGGTCGTCCGCGAGGGCGCGCCGCTGAACCGGGGTCAGCTCGCTGCGCAGCGTGATCTCTGGGTGCGACGACCCGATCGCGATCGGCGCCGCGCTCCCGCACGAAAAGATCAGGTACTGGACGGAGGAGAGCCGCTCGTCGCCCACCTGCCGCTCGTCGTAGCGCGGCGTCACGCGTTCGCCGTCCTCGAGCTCGAGGTAGAGATGCTCGGGCAGCGCGAGCCACTTCGACAGCAGCTCGTCGCGCTTCGCCTCGTCGTCGATCTCGATCAGGAGCGTCGCGCCGAGCTCACCGGCGCCGCCGAGGAGCTCGTTGTAGGTGCGCAGCTCGTGCTCCACATCCTCGGGAGCGCTGCGCTTCTCTACCCGCAGCATCTCCTGCACCTGGTAGCGGATCGTCAGAGGCGTCTCGAAGAGGAACGTCAGGTGATCGCCGAGATGGATGCGGCGGCGCGACTTCTCCTTCAGCACCCGCTCACGCAGCGCTGGACGCTCGGCCTCGTAGTCGGCGCCGATCAGGATCTCTCCGGGGCGTACGGCCCCCGGCTTCGGGTTCGTGTCGTTCATGCGTCGTCTGTGTTGGCCGGTTGGTCTGGGTTGTCCAGTTGGTCGGGGGCATTCGAGTCCTTCGGAACGCGCTTCGGGAAGCCGTCCTCGCGGTAGGCGCGCGCCAGGATCGTCATCGGGTGCATGGGCTTGCGCCCGGCGTGCTGCTGGAACTGGAGGGCAGCGAGCGGACAGTCCGTCGCCCAGACCTCGCTGTCCTCGACGGCCTGCAAGCCGTCGAAGGCCTTCTTTCCAACCCGCTGGGACGGCTCGAAGCCCTCGGTCTTCATCGCGTAGGTGCCGTCGTGGCCGCAGCACTCCATGGTGAGCGCCGGCGTGACCCCGGGGATCTTCCGCAGCAGATCGCGGCCCTTGAACCCGACCGACTGCGCGCGCAGGTGGCACGGGGCGTGGTAGGCCACCGCGCCGCCGGGCGTGCTCTTGAAGTCGGTGTTGAAGCGCTCTTCTGAGCGGATCGACCAGAGGTACTCCGACGGATCCATCACCGCCGCAGCGACCTTCCTCGCGCGCTCGCGGTCCTCGCCCGCCACCAGCTCCGGGTACTCGCGACGGAGCATCATCGAGCACGTCGGGTTGATCGCGAGCACCTTCCCGCCCGCGTCGACGTAGGGCTCGAGTCGATCGAGGTTCTGCCTGGCCTGGGCGCGCAGGGAGTCGAGGTCCCCGGTCTCCCAGGCGGGCATTCCGCAGCAGGCGAGGCCCTTCGTGCAGGCCACGTCCACCTGGTTCTTCTCGAGCACCTCGACCGTGTCGCGGCCGATCTGCGGCTCGTTGTTCTCCACGTAGCAGGTCGGGAAGAGCACCGCCTCCGCGCCGGGCTCGCCGGTCTTGTGCTCCTGGGTCGCCCACCGCTCGAAGGTCGTCCCCGCGAAGTCCGGCAGGAGCTTCTCGCGGTGAATGCCGAGCAGCTTCTCGAGGAACCAGCGGTGGACGGAGTTCTTGTTGGCGACGTTCGCGAGACCGAGGCTCGCGCGCGCCAGGCGCGCCGCGCGGTCGGGATCGCCGAGTACACGCTCGCGCAGCTTGATCCCGTGCTTCTTCGCCCGCTGGGCCTTCCAGCGATGCACCAGCTTGGGGAAGTCGAGCTGGAACTCGTGGCCGTCGCGGGGCGTGTACGGACACTGCACCTCGCACAGCTTGCACTGGAAGCAGGCGTCCATGACCTGCTCCGTCTCAGCGTCGGTGACCTCGCGCACGTCGCCGTCGTGGCGGTCGTCGATGAACGAGAAGAGATCCGGGAAGGAGTCGCAGTACTTGAAGCACATGCGGCATCCGTGGCAGACCTCAAAGACCCGCGTGACCTCCTGTCCGAGCTTGCCCGCGTCCCAGTAGTTCGCGTCGTCCGGGTCGTAGGTGAGGCCGTCGGTGGGCTGGTACGAGATGGCGCGGGTCTCGGACATGGTCGTGTAGGTACGTGGGGTCGGAAGCGAGCGACGCCCGGCGCACGGCGGCGCCGGGCGTCTCGTGCGTGCTCAGCTGATCGAGTTCAACAGATCCTGGAAGCGACCCGCGTGCGACTTCTCTGCCTTCGCGAGCGTCTCGAACCAGTCGGCGATCTCATCGAAGCCCTCTTCGCGAGCGGTCTTCGCCATGCCCGGGTACATGTCGGTGTACT
>CAYGST010000552.1:0-1344 GCA_964352415.1 uncultured Planctomycetaceae bacterium
GGGCCCCGAGCTGCGCCGGATAGGCGTTCTGCTCGCGGGCGACGACGCGCGCGCCGAAGGTGATCGAGTCGCCGAGGCACGCGACGCGCAGCTCCGGCAGCGGGGCGCTGGCTTGCAGCGCGAGCGTCAGGGAGAGGATCCACATGGACGCCAGCCTACTCGCGGCGGTGGCGAGGGCGCAGGGTCCCGCTGCGCGCGGGCGGCGCCGCGGAGTCCGGCTCGTTCAGGCGAGGAAGCGCTGCAGCCCGTCGAGGCGCGCCTGCGCATCTTGCTCGCCGATGGCGATCAAGCGCCGCAGGTAGCCCGTCTCGAACATGATCAGCGAGATCAGGTCGTTCGAGCGCGAGCGCTGCGTGCCGAGGCGCCGCGTCAGGAAGCGGAAGGCCTTGGGCAGCGCGGGCTCGTACTCCTGCGCCAGCTTGCCGATGTCGTGCGAGGGCCGCACGACGAACAGGTCCACCTGGCGGAACGGGCGCGGGCCGTCCGGGGGGATGCGCGCGAGCAGATCGTTGATCCGCTCGAGGTGCGCTGCGTCGTGATCGAGCAGGTCGAGGAAGATCGCGTTCATCAAGAGCCCCGCGATCTGGGCGGGGGCGGGGTAGCCGGTGAAGTTCGGCTGGCGCGCCTCTTCCGCGCTGCGGCCATAGCGAGTCGAGACGGCGAGGATGCGGCCCGCGCCGAGGTGGATCGAGGGCGCGAGCGGCGCGGTGAGCCGCACGCCGCCGTCGCCGTACCAGCCGTCGCCGACCTTCACGGCCGGGAAGAACAGCGGCAGCGCGGCGGAGGCCATCACGTGCTCGATGTGCAGCTCGCCCGACACGCCGACGCGATTCGGACGCTCCCACTCGTCGATCTGCCGGCCCTCGTACCAGGTGGTCGTCTGCCCCGTCGAGTAGCACGTCGTCGAGAGCGCGACGGCCTTCAGCTTGCCGGCGTCGAGGTTCTCGGCGATGCCGGGGAAGCCCTTGGGGTCGTCGCTGAGGTGTTCGCGCAGGAAGTCGCGCAGCGGGCGCGTGTCGACGAAGCCGCGCACCCGCGTCTCGGAGTCGCGTCCGCCGAGGAGCGCGAGCTCGACGCCCCAGCGCACGACGTTGCGCGCGAGCGACCACGGCGACACGTCGAAGACCTGGTCGATGGTCAGCGAGTGCCACAGCTCGACGAGCGCTTCGACCTTCTCCTGGAAGCTGCCGGTGTGGTTCGCGAGGTGCGCGGCGTTGATGCCGCCGGCGGAGACGCCGGTGTAGAGCGGGACCTCGAGCTCGGGGAAGTGCGGCACGCAGCCCCCCCCCACCCCCCCCAGCAAGGCGCCCCCCGCCCCCCCCCCCCCCCCCCCCCCCCCGCCCA
>CAYGST010000552.1:1354-3535 GCA_964352415.1 uncultured Planctomycetaceae bacterium
GGGGGGGGGGGTTGTGGCCGCGGGGGGTGCGGCGGGTGTTGCGCGGCCCCTGGCGGGGGGGTATGGGGGGCGGTTGGCGGCGCAGCACGCCGACCTGGTAGGCGCCGCGCGCGCCGCCGCCGCCCAGGGCCACGCAGAGCTCGTCCGAACCGGGCACTTCGCTGGTCTGAGGCACGGCGATCGTCAGGAGACGCGGACCTGCAGCGACATGTGGCGGTCCGTGTCGATCACGATCTCCGCGTGCTGCAGGCCGCACTCGTCCGCGATGGCACGCAGCTCCTCCGGGGTGAACGCCGCGTTGAGGCTCGCGCCGAACAGATCGCGCTGGTACTCGTCCTCGCCGGACGCGTGCTGTTCGACGAGGGCCTCGAGCGTCTCGAGGTCGTCCGGCCGGAAGAGGTCGCGGATCAGCAGCACGCCGCCGGGCCGCACGAGCCGCGCGGCCTCGGTCAGGAACGGCCGCGGATCGGGGATGTGGTGCAGGATCGTGTTCGAGTAGACGGCGTCGAAGCTCGCGCTCTCGAGCCCGACCTCCTTCGCGTCGCCGTGGCGCAGCTCGATGCGGTCCGCGAAGCCGCTCGCGTCCACGTTGCGCTTCGCGACGCGCAGCATGTGGTGGGCGAGGTCGAGCCCGAGGACGTGCGCCTCGGGCTGGTTCTCGCAGATCAGGATCGGCAGGTGCGCAGGCCCGGTGCCGAGATCGAGCATGCGGCCCTTGGCGCCGAGCTCGAACAGACGCTCCATGAAGGCCGTGTTGGCCCCCGTGTGGTCCATGGCGTCGTAGCCGTCGGCCTCCTCGGCCGTGTCCATGGCCTCGGGTTCGAGGATGCGCTTCATCGGGCGGCTAGCGCAGGCTCTCGTTCAGCTCGTTCACGCGCGCCATCAGCTCCGCGAGCGGCTCGACGCCCATCGCCTGGCGCTCGACGTCGGTCGTGCGCGGATCGACGGGGTAGAGCCGCCACTTCTCGATGACCTCGACGTAGTAGTACTGCGTGCCGTAGCGCTGGGAGTCGCCGCGCTGCATCAGCCGGCGATCGACGGACTCGGCCGCGACGCGGAAGCCCTTGTCCTCGCCGAGCTCGGCGGCCTTCAATCCGCACGCGGCGGAGGCGATCAGGTCGTCCTCGAAGGTCGACGTCGAGAGGATCGCGCCGGCGTAGAGGTAGTCCTCGGCGGACTTCAGCTTCTCCTCCTTGATGAACCCGCGCACGATCTCGTAGCGGTTCTCCTGGCGCTCCAAGAACTCGCTGTTGAGCGTCCGGAAATTCCCCTCGCCGGTGCGGTCACGGACGCTGTTCGCGTACATGTTGTGCAGGCTCTCGGTCGTCGTGCGGCACGCCCCGAGCAGGACGAGGAGGAGGAGGGGCAGGTAGCGCTTCACGGCAAGAGGGGTCGGAGCTGTCGGAGCATTCAGAGGGTCGCGGAGGGCTTTCGCGAGCCGCGCGGGCCGGGGATCCTAGCCGAGTTGCACGAGCAACGCGCCCCCTTGCGCGGTGCGCTGGAAGCCGCGCACGCCGAGACGCTTCCCGTCCGGTCCGCGCAGCCAGGCCTCGACCCGCGTCCGCAGAACGGGCTTCTGCGCGTGGTTCCCGGCGCCGCGACCGGTGATGACGCGGACCTGGGTCGCCCCGCGCACGCGCCCCGTGTGGAGGGCCTGGGCCAGCCGCCGCAGGGCGTCTTCGGGCCGCAAACCGTGCAGATCGACCTCGTGGGGGGCGTTCGGGGGCATTTGGGACGTGTTTTTCGCCCTTCGACCGGTTCCTCGGTCGGAGGGGGAGCCGATACTCTACCGCGCTCAGCCGGGAGAGACCTCCTGGCCGAGCCACCCCTCATGAGAACTCGCCCTCCGGGGCCCGTCGAACGACAACGCATCCGAACATGAAGCAACTGATCCTGAGCCTCGCCGTCCTCGGCCTCGCCGTCGCCTGCAAGAACACCGACAACACCGCCGTCTCCGACGCGAACGTCGCCCCGGCCCCCGAGGCCTGCGCCAGCGAGTGCGCGAGCGATTGCTGCGAGACCGAGTGCAGCGGCGACGAAGACGCCATGGTCTGCCCCGTCACGGGCGCGACCGTCGAGAACTAGAGCGTTCTCACCGGGGGCCGAAGGGTCTCCAACGAAACGAGCGAGGCGCGGGGCGACGGCCCTGCGCCTCGCTTTGTCTTCAAGGGAGGGGGTTGG
>CAYGST010000553.1:0-3531 GCA_964352415.1 uncultured Planctomycetaceae bacterium
CCTCCTCGCCGTCCCGGCAGCCGCGCAATCGAGCGTGGTCGACGCCTCGAACCCCGGCCAGCTCGGCGCCACGGTCCTCGGCGGCACCCAGGCGCTCGGCGCAGCGACGAGCGCCGCCGACGACTTCAACCGCCCTGACGGCACCGACCTCGGGCCCGGCTGGACGGAGCAGGCCGGGGACCTCCAGATCCTCGGGAACGAAGGCGCGGGCACGACTGGGGTCTCCTGGATGTCGCGCAACGGCGTGGGCCAGCCCTACGCCGAGTCGGTTCAGGAGATTGACTTCCTGCCCGAGGTCGCGGGCGCGGGCGTGATCTACGTCGCGCTGGTCGCCGGCATCGGCGCGTCGAGCGACAACATCTTTGTCAAGGTCCAGGACAACACGAGCGACGGCATCTACGACCGCGTCTTCTTCTACCGGGGCATCAACGGCGGAGGCCTCGGTTCGGTGACTTCGCAGGCGCTCGTGACGCCGACGCCGAGCGGACGCATGCGCCTAAGCTTCTCGCCCAACGGTGATTCGGCGATCTGCGAGATCGACAACAACTTCGACGGGGTCTTCGAAGAGCAGATCGTCTCGTCGGGGCTGCTCGGCGCCGGAATGGTCCTCGGCGACGAGTTCGGCATCAGCACCTTCAACGACGCCAAGTTCGACAACTGGACCGTCAACGGTGGCCTCGTCGGAACCGCGTACTGCTTCGGCGACGGGACTGGCCCGGTGTGCCCCTGCGGCAACGAGTCGCTGGAAGAGAGTGGCTGCGTGAACAGCGGCGGGCTCGGCGCGATCCTGACCGCCGATGGAAGCGCCACGGTCGGCTCCGACACCCTCGTGCTCCGGATCGAGCAGGCGCCCGCCACGACGCCCGGCTTGTTCTTCAGCGCGCCGAACGCGAGCGGCGGATCGCTGTTCGGCGACGGCGAGCTGTGCGTCAGCGGCCCGATCCTGCGCCTGCAGGTCGCATTCACCGACGCGGCGGGCAGCGCGGCATCGACGGCCACGCTCTCGACCCTCGAGGGCCTCGTGGGCGGCGAGCTGCGTCACTACCAGTACTGGTACCGCGACGTTGCGGGCCCGTGCGCTCAGGGCTTCAACACCTCGCACGGCCTCGCCGTGCAGTGGTAGAGCTTCGCTGACTCGCGAAGTGGCCTCCCACGGGGCTCCGCAGTCCACGTTCAGGGCCCCGGCGCGCCGCCGGGGCCCTGCTTCGTTTCGCGCGTCGAGGACGCCTCGGATCGGCGCAACCGTCAGGGGGCGTTCACGCGCGCTCGCCCGCGCCGCGAGGTGCGGGCGACGTCGTCACGCGGCCTACTTGCTCGGCACGAAGATCGAATCGCCTTCTCGCACCTTGATGTTGTAGGTGGAGTCGCCGGTGTCGGCGATGTGACCGACGTCGATGGTGATCGCCAGCGGCGAGCCGTCTTCGTCGCGGGTCAGCTCGACCTGCGAGAGGTCGCAGCGCTCCGTGTCGGGGTGCGCACGAAACACGGCCTCGAAGATCGTCAGGTCCTCGTCCATCGGGAACTGGCCGTGGACGCCCACGGCGCCCTCGACGGTGTAGTTGGGCGCCGGCGACGTGACTTCGATCGCGGAGCTCGACGGAGTGTTCGTGTCCGTCTCCGAGGAGCAGGCGGCGAGCGTCGTGAGGGACAGGGCGAGCGCGATGCGGGCGAGATCGAGGGGCTTCATGGGTCTCCTGGGTTCGGGGCCGAGGCCCAGCTTGCGAATGGCGGCTACCGTTGCAAGCCGGTGACGGCTCGGGGAGCTGCCCTGGGGTGAGCCGGGCTGCGTGGCTCCGAACAACGGGGAGATCGGGGCGAGGTTCCGCGCCAGGACAACGAGGGGCGGAGTTGCGCAGCTCCAGGGAGCGGACTGCTAGGCTCGGGCCCCGGCACGCCGCCTGGCCTCAGCTTCGTTCCACGACCATGATCGACCTCACTCCCGTCGCGGCGGTGTTCCTCGCCGCGCTGCCCACTTTCCCCGCTTCCGCTCCCGCGACGCCGGTGGACGAGTACGACGCGCCCTTCGCCGAAGCCGAGGCCTTCTGGACCCCGTGGCTGAAGGGCGACGGCGCGAAGGGCCTCGAGGCGCGCTACTCGTCGAAGGCGGCGGCGAAGGAACGCGTGCTCGTCGTCGTGCCCAAGGGGACGAGCGCGTCGAAGCTCGCCAAGTCGGCGGAGAGGGTCGTGAAGGTCTTCGACGGGCTGTTCGCGAAGACGGAGCGTGACGCCGCGGCTCTGCCGCCGCGCACGGCGGTGCTGTTCTCGCTCGAGGGCCCGAAGAGCCTCGCGTCGGTCGCGGCGCACGTCGGCGCCGCTGTTCCGCGGCTCGCGGGCTGGGCGTCCGCGGCGGGGCAGGGCACCGGCTTCGCGCTTGGGGAGCCGCTCGCCGCCGGCTGGCTCGAGACGGTCGAGACGAGCGAGGTGTGGAGCCCCGAGAACGAGCTCGCCAACCGGCTCACGCGCCTGCTGACGATCGAGCGCTTCGGGCGCCAGCCGCAGTGGGTCGCGCAAGGGCTCGCTTGGCACGTCGAGATCGCGGTCTGCAAGGACGTCTACTGCTTCCCGTACCGCACGGGCTTCGTCTCGAAGAAGGAGCACAAGAGCTGGCCCAAGCGCCTCGGCGAGCTGATGGCGCAGCGTGGCGACGGCGCGATCGAGATGAAGGAGCTCTCGGGCTGGTCGCGCAGCTCCTGGAACGAGACGAGCGCGGCGCTCTCCTGGGGCGCGATCGAGCTGCTCGTTGAGCACTACCCCAACGAGCTCCCGAAGGTGCTCGAGGCCTACCGAGCCCTGCGCGACACCGATGGCCGCAATACGGCGGCCGACGGTTCGTGGACGGTGATCCCGGACTACGAGATTCCCGCAGAGCGGGAGCTCGAAGTGCTCGGCCGCGAGCTCGGCGTCGACTTCCTGGTCGAGCTCGGCAAGTTCGCGCGCAAGCCGAACACGTACCGCCGGCCGCGCTGAGCCGCGGGGGGAGTGCCGGCCTCGGGCAGGCGGCCCGGGCGCTCCGTGTAAGAGCCCGCCGCGTGCGTCTCCGCCGCACACAGCGTGCGCCTTCGAGCGTGCGGCCGCCCGAACCGGGCTTCGCTGGCCGCTTCGAAGCGCGGTTTCGCGCCCCCAGGGTCCCGTGCGGCGGCCCTGGCCCCGGTCGGGTTCTGCGTCTTCCGTTGGCACGACGATTGCGAATTCCCACCGTCCCCGGAACCGGCCCGCCCAGCCGACTCATCCAGCCCCTCGCGCTCCGCGGGCACCGCCCCAGGCGAACCCGGAGCCCCCGACCCATCGGAACCTGACCTCCCATGAAACTTCGACACCTGCTCGCGGCCGCTGCCGTCGCCACGACCTTCTCGATCCCGACCTCCGCCGACGAGACGACCGTTTGTCGCGGGGACGCCAACTCCGTCGGTCCCGGCGCGAGCCTGCGCTGGAACGGCGCGTTCAATACGTCGGACGGCGTGATCGTCGCCGACGGCATGCCCGCGAACACCGCGGGCTTCGTCATCTACGGCTTCGGCGAGACCAATACCC
>CAYGST010000554.1:0-3521 GCA_964352415.1 uncultured Planctomycetaceae bacterium
GCGCCCGTCTTTCGGGTCACGGCGGACCTGCAGGCGCGTCGGCGGCTCGGTCTGACCGCCACGCTCGTGCGCGAGGACGGAAAGGAGGACGAGGTGTTCTGCCTGATCGGCCCCAAGCGCTTCGACGTGCCGTGGAAGGTGCTCGAGGGCCAGGGCTTCATCGCGCCGGCGAGCTGCATCGAGGTTCGCGTGCCGCTCGACCCGGACCAGAAGGGCGCGTACCTGTCGGCGGACGCCCGCGGCAAGTTCCGGGTCGCGTCGGAGAATCCGGCGAAGCTCGAGGTCGTGCGACAGCTGATCCAGAACCACCCCGGTGGTCGGATCTTGATCATCGGGCAGTACATCGCGCAGCTCGAGGAGCTGTCGCGAGCGCTGAAGGCGCCGCTGATCACAGGTAAGACCCCGAATCCTGATCGCGAGGAGCTCTACAACGCCTTCCGCGACGGCAGCGAGCCGCTGCTCATCGTCAGCAAGGTCGGTAACTTCGCCATCGATCTGCCAGACGCCAACGTCGCGATCCAGGTCTCCGGGACCTTTGGATCGCGCCAGGAGGAGGCGCAGCGGCTCGGCCGCATCCTGCGCCCCAAGTCCGACGGCGGCGAGGCCGTCTTCTACTCCGTCGTGACCCACGGCTCGCGGGACCAGGAGTTCGCCGAGAAGCGGCAGCTCTTCCTAACCGAGCAAGGCTACAGCTACCGCATCATCGAGTCCAAACAGATGCCCAACACCCAATCGACCGGAGGTGCCGTTTGACGCCTCCGGAACGAGGCCCGCGCCGCAAGAAGGTCGCGGCGAAGCGCACGAGCGGCACGAAGCCCAAGAGCGTCAAGGGCGAGCGCGTCAGCGCCGCCGCCATCGTGGCGGCGCAGGCGGATGCGGACATGGTCGAGCTCTATCGCTTCTGGGGGGGCAAGGGCGCCGCGAGCGCAGGCACCCCGAAGGAGATGCGCGCCAAGGTCCTCGACTGGATGGCGGACCCCGAAGTCGTCGCCGCGCGCGTCCACGGCATGGGGCAGCGACTGCTCACCATCTTCGACGTGCTTCTGGCGAACCCCGGGTACGAGCTGCCGTTCTCGGAGATCGCCGTGCACAAGCAGCTCTCGTACCTCTCCAGCTACGACCTGGAGGCAGCCGTCGGCGCGCTGGAGCGGCACGCGCTGATCGCGCCGAGCTCCTCGAAGGAGATGCTGCGGTACGGCATGCGGGCCTACACGATCCCGATCGACCTTGGCGACGCCGTCGTGCGCCAGCGCCGCGCGATACGGCGCGGCGTGTTCGACGTCTTCGCGCTGCGCGGGCACCTCGACCGGCTCTACAGCGACCCGGAGCGCGCTGCGAAGTTGCCGCCCAACCGCCGTCGCGAGTTCTACAAGATGTACTCGGCGGAGTCGGGCTGCGTCGCGCGCATCGAGCGCCTGCCGGAAGGCCTGCGACCGCTCGTCGAGAAGGTGATTCTGGAGTTCGGCGGGATCCTCTCGAAGGATCTGTTCGAGCGCATGGAGCACGACCTGCCGCATTGGAACGGCCGGCGCTGGGGCAAGATGCTCGAGGAGTCGCTCATCGGAACGGTCGAGCGCCTGGAACTCACGCGCTATGGGCTGAATCACGCCGACGAGACGCTGATCATCTTCAACGAGGTCGCGCTGGCCTGGCTGAAGCGCGTCGCCGTCCCCGGTGACCCGGACGCCCCGCGCGAGGAGGCGTCGCTCGGCGTCGACCTGGTCTCGAACATCTCGCGCTTCATCGGCTACATCCTCGACCACAGCGTGCGCTTCACCGTGCGCGGCGAGATCTTCAAGACGACCGAGAAGCGGATCCTGCAGGAGCTCATCCCGAACCCGGGCCGTGAGCTCGCGCGCGAGGAGGTCCTGAACTTCATTTACGGCTTCGCGCGACACGCGCGCCTGATCGAGAGCACGGGGGAGCGGACGTTCGCGCTGACCTCCCACGGTCGTGACTGGGAGCCGCGCGCGCTCGAGGAGAAGATGAAGACGCTGCTCGAGTACACGATCGAGGAGCGCGAGCTCGGCGGCGAGTACTTCCACCAGGCGCAGATGCGCCGGATCTACCTGCGGCTGCTCAAGCGCATCGAGGTCGACATCTGGTACGACCTGATGTACCTGCCGTTCCTCGCCCGCAACACCTACCTCTCGAACCTCGACGAGCTGGCCGTGGAGGACTACTTCCAGGCCGGCGCCGAGGGCGGGCGCTACGTCGCGCAGGAGGACCTGCAGCGGCTGGCGTGGAACCTCGTGGGTTGGGTGCGCAAGCGTCTCTACCTGCTGGGCCTCGTCGACCTCGGCTACGACGGTCACGGGCGGCCGGTGGCGATGCGGCTCACGCGCCTCGGCGCCAAGGTGCTCGGCGTGGCCGGGGACGGCGCCGTGACCGCCGGGATCGGGAACCTGGTCGTAACCCCGGACTTCGAGGTCGTTCTCTTCCCGACCGGGGACGACGCGGAGCTGGTGCACGACCTCGACCGCTTCTGCAAGCGCGACAAGAACGGCCACCTCGTCCACTTCCGCATCCTCGAGAAGGGCGTGCACCGCGCGCTCGCGGAGGGGATGCTGCTGCGCCGCATCCTGTCGACGCTGGTGCAGAACTCGCGCACGCCCGTGCCGCAGAACGTCCTCTACTCGATCCGCGACTGGGCGTCGCACGCCGGGCTGCTGCAGCTGCAGGGGAACAACCAGCTGCGCTGCGACAACGCCGAGGTCTTCGCGCGCCTGACGAACGACCCGGGCGTACGTCCCTACATCTCCAAGGTCGTGGACGATCGCACCGTGAAGATGAAGGCGCGCTCGACACCCAAGCGCATGCAGTCGCTCTTGCGCGAGCTCGGCTTCCTGGTCGAGATCGAGGAGTGACGGTGGCCAGGCTCCCTCAGCGCCTGCTCGCCCTGACGCCCGGGACGCTGCACGATGGAGCGTCGACTTCGGCACTCCTGCGCGGGATCGGTCAAGCGTTCGAGGCGGGACTGCCGGCGGTGCTCCTGCGCGAGCCCGAGCTCTCCGACGGCGCCTTGCACGCGTTCGCGTGCGAGGTCGTCGAGCTGGCCACGCGCTTCGAGGATCGCTGGGTGGGCGTGCACGACCGGGTTCACGTGGCGCTGGCGGCGGGCGCGGACGGCGCGCACCTGGGGTTTCGGTCGATGCCGCCGCTCGACGCGCGCGCTGTCGCGGGCGATGCCCTGGCTCTCGGCCTCTCGGCCCACGCGCACGACGACGCGCCGAGCGCCTGGGAGGGCGCGGACTACCTGACGTTCGGTCCGGTGCGCGAGACACCGAGCAAGCACGGGCTGCTCGAGCCGACCGGCTTCGCGCGACTGGAGGAGGCTGTGCGCCTCGCCGGCCGGCCGTTGTTCGCGCTCGGTGGCATGACGCCCGAGGACGCTCCGTCCGCGCGCGCCGCCGGTGCTGGCCTCGCCGCGCTCGGCGGGATCCTCGGCGCGAGCGACCCCGCAGGGCGGACACGCGCCTTCCTCGCCGCGCTCGATGCGCAGGCGGAGGTCCCCCGATGAC
>CAYGST010000555.1:0-3518 GCA_964352415.1 uncultured Planctomycetaceae bacterium
TGACATGCGGTGGCGCGCGGAGCCTGCGAGCGACCGCGCTTGGCCATCCTATCCACGACATCCCATTCCGCACCGCGGATTCGCGAACGGGTTCCCACCCGCGGGGAACGGCGGGCGCGGCCTGGTTTCATGGAAACGGTGCTGCCCAGCGAGGCCTCGGCTCGAATCCCGCTCGGGAACGCACGTTGAGCGTCGATGGTCGCGGAGAGCTCGCCACGCACCTCCGGCGGAGCGTCCCCAGGGAATCGCGCGAACGGCCGGCCTCACTCCAGAACGACCCTGGCGCGCCAGACGCCGCGCAGCACCGCCAGCCGCTGATCCCCGCTTGACGCTGGTCACGGCGGCGGGTGTCCTACGGCCGACATGGACGACGAAGTGCGCGGAGAGGAGCTACGGCGCGAGCTGCGCGGGAACGGCACGGCCGAGCTGGCGGAGCGCTGGGAGGCGCCGATGCCGGACGCCGAGCGGACGATCCTGAAGGCGGAGCTGGAGCAGCGCGGCCACCGGATGGCCTCGCTGCCGGCGCCGCCGCCCCACGACGCGCCCGCGCGCCGTGAACCGCCGCCGACTCCGCGGGTGCGCGCGCGGCGCGCGGTCGGGCGAGCGCGCTTCGCCCTGGTGTTCGTCGGCGGGTTGCAGCTGATCCTCAGCGGGTGGCTCGCCTTCGTGGCCTTCGGCGTGCTGCCCGTGGCGGAGGCCGCGAGCGTCGAGCCGGATCCGCGGCTCCTCGGTCCGCGGATCGAGGCGCTCGTCTCCTTCGTGTTCGGGCTCGTGTTCCTCGCGCTGTGGCGCGGGTCCCGCGACGTCGTGCGACCCCGCGTCGCGCTCGGCCTGGGCTTCGCGCTCTACCTCACGATCACGGCCTTGCTGTTCGCACAGGACCCCGCGGGCGCCTACCGCGGCATCGTCGTCAAGGCCATCGTGCTCGTCTTGCTCGCGCAGGGCCTGCGCGCGACGTTCTCGCCCGCGCTGCGCCAGTCCGAGAACGGCGCCGCCGCGCCGCCGGCGCCCGCGAGCTGACGCTCCGCCGCCCGCGGTGCGGACCTCAGCCCCAGGTCACGTCGAGGTCGACCTCGACGCGCTCGGACAGCGACTGCTTGACCGGGCAGGTGTCGGCCGCGGCCAAGAGCACCTGGCGCTGACGCTCGTCCCACTCGCCCGGCACGCGCATGCGCACCTCGAGCTTCCCGATGCGGCGCGCCGGATCGGCGACCATGTGCTTGACCACCGAGACCTCGGTGCCCTCGAGCGACCAGCCGCGCTTGTCGGCGGCGATGCCCATGATCGTCAGCATGCAGACGCCGAGCGAGGTCGCGAACAGGTCCGTCGGCGAGAACGACTCGCCGCGGCCCTGGTTGTCCACCGGGGCGTCGGTGGCGAGCGTCGTCCCCGAGGGAGCGTGGGTGGCTTCGCAGCGCAGCTGGCCGCGGTAGGCGATGTCGATCTGAACCATGCGCGCAGTATCGCAGGTTCACGTCGGCGGTCCAGCCCGGCCCGCGCCGCTGGCACGCGGCTCGCGCCGCCACAGGTTCAGCGCTGGAACACGACGCGGCCGCTGATGATCGTCAGCAGCACCTTACCCTCGAGCAGCGCCTCCGGCTCGGCGTCGATCGGGTCCACGTCGAAGACGGTCAGGTCGGCCCAATAGCCCGGCACGAGCTGGCCGCGGCGGTCCTCCTGGTTCGAGGCCCAGGCCGGGCCGCGGGTGAAGCCTGCGAGGGCCTCCTTGCCGCCCAGCGGCTCGTCGCCCGTCTCCTCGCCGGTCGCGAACAGACCGATCGTCGCGCGGGTCCGCGCGGCGTGCAGGCCGAGCAGCGGGTCCGGACTCGAGATCGGGAAGTCGGAGCCGAAGGCGAGGCGCGTCCAGCTCGGCGCGAGGTTGCGCCAGGTGTAGGCCCACTCCGCGCGGTGACCGCCGAGGCGACGCTCGAGCACGGGCAGGTCCGCGATCGCATGCACCGGCTGCATCGACGGCGTGATGCCGAGGCTCGGGAAGCGCGGCATGTCGCGGGTCGACACGATCTGCGCGTGCTCGATGCGCGGGCGCAGGTCCATGAAGCCCTCGTCGACCTCCTTCATGCGTTCGATGACGTCGAGCGCGAGCGAGTTGGCCTTGTCACCGACGGCGGTGATCGCCGGCTGCAGGCCAGCTTGGTAGCCCTGATGAACGTAGGCGGTGAGCGTCTCGGCGGTGAGCCGCAGGCGGCCCTGCTCGCCGGGACGGTCCGCGTAGTCGAGCAGCAGCGCGGCGCCGCGACTGTAGAGCGTACCGTCGAGCCGCAGCGCGATGCCCGGCATGCTGAGCTGGTCCTCGGCGTCGGGCGCGAGCGGGTACTCGGCGAGCTGCTCCTCGGAGAGCCCGCGGTTGCCATCGACGAAGGCGACGATGCGCAGCCGCAACAGGCCGCGCTCGCGCAGGTCGCGATAGATCGAGAGCGCCTGCGTCGACACGCCCATGTCGTGCACGCAGGTCAGACCGAACGCGAGCAGCTTCTCCTGCGCGGCGAGGATGCGACGCTCGCGATCCTCGCGCGTGACCTTCGGCAGCACCGGCGCGAAGAGGCTCGTGGCCTCGTCGAAGAACAGGCCGGTCGCGAACTTCTCCTCGTCGAGCACGACGCGGCCGCCCTGGATGCGCGGCGGCGGCTCGAGGGTCTCGTGCAGACGCGCGCGCACGAGCGCGCGGCGGTTGACGAGCACGGAGCTCCCGTCGGAGCTCGTCAGGTGAACGGGGTGATCGGGCACGGCTTCGGAGAGCCCCTCGTGGGTCGGCAGCTCGCCCTCGAGCAGCAGCGTCGGCTCCCAGCCGCGCGCGAGGACCCACTCGCCCTCGGGCGTCTGCGCCGCGGCGCCCGCGACCACGCTGAAGATGTCGTCCCAGGTAGTCAGGCCGCGCAGGTCGAGGGTCTCGAGCGTCTCGCCGTACTCCTCGATGCGTCCGTGCGCGTCCTGCAGTCCGGGCACGGCGACCGCGCCCTTCAGGTCGATCTTGCCGAGTCCCGGCTCGTCCAGGTCGACGCCGAGGCGCGCGAGCGGGCCGGCCGCGACGACGCGACCGTCCTCGACGAGCAGCGCCTCGACGGCGCCGCCGTCGTCGTTACCGAGGTAGATCCGACCGCCGTGAATCAGGAGGCGCTCGACCGACGGCGGCTGCACCTCCGGCTCGGACGACTCACCGGCCGTCTCGACCTCCGCGGGCGCGGTGGTCGGAGCGGGCTTCGGGGTGATCGGGGACGGGGACTGAGACGGGCCCAGGAGGGCCAAGGCGAGGATCCAGGTGGGCATATCGGATCCGGTATCGGCCGCCGCGCATCCGGAACTCGCCCCATTCCGACCGAATCGCTCGCCTCAACGCGCGGCGATTCCCTGAGCCGTCTGGCCTTCGTCGCGAAGGGTCCAGGGGCTCCGCCACCCTGCCGCCGAGCACGTCTTCCACCCGCAACCGCGGAGGCTACCCTGGGCGCCATGAAGCGACTCCAAGACCGCCTCGCCCTCGTCACGGGCGCCTCGGCCGGAAT
>CAYGST010000556.1:0-3516 GCA_964352415.1 uncultured Planctomycetaceae bacterium
TGGGTCGCGGCGCAGGACGCCGGGTTGTTCCGCGAGGCTCTGGGATGTCGCCCGCCCGGCGGACTGCCGACGGACTTCCTCGTCGCGCCGGAGCGGCCGCTCGAGACGCTCGTGCGGCGCTTCGCCCGCGGCCGGGGTCCGTTCCCGACGCGCGCGCTCGCCGAGCGCTACGGGTTCCTGCCCGCACAGGTCGCGCCGGTGCTCGAGGCCCTCGAGGCGAGCGGAACGCTCGTGCTCGGCGCCCTGCGACCTGGCGGCAGCGAGCTCGAGTGGTGCGACGCCGAGGTGCTGCGCCGCATCAAGCGCCGCACGTTGGCGAAGCTGCGCGGCGAGGTCGCCGCCGTCGACGCCGCGACCTTCGCGCGCTTCCTCCCGCGCTGGCACGGCGTGCGCGACGGGTCGCAGGCGCCGCGCGGAGCGGCGCGCGAGGAGCTGGAGGAGGTCGTCGCGCGCCTCGAAGGCCTGCCGCTCTCCTGGCGCGCGCTCGTCGGCGACGTCCTGCCCGCGCGCGTCCGCGGCTTCCGCGTCGAGGAGCTCGACCTGCTCGCCGCCCAGGGGCGCATCGTCTGGGTCGGCCGCGGCGCGCTCGGCCCGCGCGACGGTCGCGTCGCACTCTACCGGCGCGAGCGCGCGGGCGAGCTGCTCGACCCGCCCGGCGACGAGGAACCCGAGGACGAGTTGCAGCGCCGTCTCCTCGATCACCTGCGCGCGCGCGGCGCGTGCTTCTTGACCGAGCTCGAGCGGGCGCTCTGCGCCGAGACGGAGACGGAGACGACGCCGCGCGAGCTCGAGGCCGCGCTGTGGGACCTCGTCTGGGCCGGCCAGGTGACGAACGACACCTTCGGACCGCTGCAGAGCCTCGGCGCGTCGCGCAAGGGCCGCAGCGGGCGCGCGTCGCGCGGTGGCCGCGTCGCCGTGCTCGCGGGCGGGCGCTGGTCGCTCGTCGCCGAGCTCCACGACCCATCGCTCTCGCCGACCGCGCGCACGCTGGCGCGCGCACGCGTGCTGCTCCTGCGACACGGCATCGTCAGTCGCGAGGCGGCCCTCTACGAGGAGCTGCCCGGCGGCTGGGGTCCCGTCTATCGCGTGCTACGCACCATGGAAGAGGCGGGGCAGGTGCGCCGCGGCTGGTTCGTCGAGGGGCTCTCCGGCGCGCAGTTCGCGAGCCCGGGCGCCGCCGATCGCCTGCGCGGCGAGCGCGAAGACCGCGCGCCCCACGTACCCCAGGTGCGCGCGCTCGCGGCGGTCGATCCGGCCAACGCGTGGGGCGCTCACCTCGCGTGGCCGGAGCCGCAGCGTGAAGGCGGACCCAAGCCGCGACGCGTGCCGGGCGCGCGCGTCCTGACCGTCGCCGGCGAGGTGACGCTCTACGTTCCGGCCTCGGGGCGCAAGCTCGCGACCTTCGGCGACGACGAGCGCGTTGCACTGGCCCTCGCCGCGCTGCCCGCCGCGCTCGCGGGGAGCGGGCTGCTGCAGATCGAGAGCCTCGACGGACTCGCGCCGGAGAGCTCGCCGCACCGCACGGCCCTCGAGCGCATCGGCTTCGTCCCCGACTACAAGGGCTACCTGTTCGATCGCGCCGCCGCGTCGCGCGGAGGCCCGCGGGATGCCTGAGGGCGACACGATCCACCGGCTCGCCGCCTACCTGGGGCCCAGGCTGGCCGGACGGCGGCTGATCGCCGCCCGGCTCGCCGGAGACCCGACGCTCGACCTCGCGGAGGTGCGCGTCGAGCGCGTCGAGGCCCGCGGCAAGCATCTGTTGATCCGGCTCGCGGACGAGCGGGCGCTGCGCTGTCACCTCGGCCTGCACGGCAGCGTGCACGAGTACGCGCACGGCGAGCGCTGGAAGCTGCCCGAACGCATGGCGTCGCTCGTTCTCGCGATCGACGACGCGGTATTCGTCTGCTTCCGCGCGCAGGAGGCCGAGCTGTTGCAGAGCGGCGGCGCGCGCGAGGCGCGGCTCGCCCGACGCGTCGGCCCCGATCTCCTCGGCGAAGCGCCGCCGCCGTACGACGCGTTGCCCGCGCGCGCCCGCGCGCTCCTGCGCCCCGACTCCCCCGCCGTGGACGTCCTGCTCGACCAGCGCATCGCCGCGGGCATCGGCAACGTCTACAAGTCGGAGCTGCTGTTCCTCGAGGGCGTCGCGCCCTTGCGCCCGCTCGCCGAGCTGGACGACGAGCGGCTCGTGGGCCTGTACACGCGCGCCCGCGACCTGCTCCAGCAGAACCTCGGCAGCGGGCCGCGGCGCACGCGCGGGACGCGCGGAGGCTCGGGCGCCCTGTGGGTCTACCACCGCGAGGGCGAGGACTGCCTGCGCTGCGGCGCCGCCGTGCGGCGCGCGCGGCTCGGTCGTGGCCTGCGCAGCACCTACTGGTGTCCAGGCTGTCAGCCTTCGTAAGTGGTGCCGGAGTCGGGCCTCCGGCGAATTTGCAGAGCCGCGGGTACGGAGGCGCATCCGGCCGCGGAGGCGCGCCGAACCCCCGGCGACTGTCGGGTCCGCCGACCCGCTCCCGGCCCGTATCGAGACGGAGTCACTCGGTACCTTCAAGAGCTCCGCCTCCCCCTTCAACCGAACGGATTCCCCATGCGCCCCACGCTCCTCCACCTCTCGTTCCTGACGGCCCTCGCCGCGCCCGCCTTCGCCAGCGACTACGACGAGACCATCGACGGTGACATCTCGGACGACCGCCTCAACACAACCGTCCTGAACCTGACGATCGGCAGCAACGTCGTGACGGCGAGCCAGCAGGGCGACGCCTTCGGCCGTGACATCGACTACCTCACGACCGTCATCCCCGCGGGCACCCAGCTGACGCGCCTCGAGTGCCCGGCGTACACCGCGCTCGGCAAGCCGAACCTCGCCTTCCTCGGCTTGCAGGCCGGCCCGATCTTCACGACGCCGTTCGACAACACGGACGCGGCCGACCTGCTCGGCGGAACCGTCTACGGCTTCTTCAGCGTCGGCACCGACCTCCTCTTTCAGGTCGCGACGCTCGGCGGCGCGACGGGCTTCACGCCCCCGCTGGCGGCCGGCACCTACACGTGGTGGTACAACCAGACGGGCGACCCCTCGACCGTCACGCTGAACTTCGTCGTCGAGTCCACGGATGGCCCCGTCGGCACGAGCTACTGCACGGCCAACGCGAACTCCTCGGGCCAGGCCTCGTCGATCGGCGCGATCGGCAGCGTCACCGCGAGCGACAACAGCCTGACGCTCAGCGCGAACAACCTGCCGGTCGGCACGCCGGGGCTGTTCTTCTACGGTCCGAACCAGGTGCAGCTGCCGTTCGGCGAGGGCATCCGCTGCGTCGGCGGCTCGCTCCAGCGCCTGCAGCCGCCGAGCTTCGCCCCCGCGAGCGGCGTCGTCTCGCGCGCGGTCGACCTGGCCAACGAAGGGATCACCGCCGGCACCACGGTCAACTTCCAGTACTGGTTCCGCGACCTCGCGGGCGGCCCGGCCGGCTTCAACCTCTCGGACGGACTGAGCGTCTCGTTCCTGTAGGTCGACCTCCCCAT
>CAYGST010000557.1:0-3499 GCA_964352415.1 uncultured Planctomycetaceae bacterium
GAGCGGGACGTGATTACCCTCATTGCTCAGCAGCACCCCTTACAGGACCTGTCCGTGGGGCAGGTGATGAGCGCTTCTGTCGTTAGTTTGCGGACAGGGGCCTTCACCGATTTATGGGTGGCCAATCATTTGATGCAGCAGTACCACATTCACCATTTACCGATCCTCGATCCCCAGGATGGTTTGGTGGGCTTGGTGACCTATGAAAGCTTGCAGAAGGCAGTCGCCGAGCAGCAAGGCCAAACAGAACCGGTTGCCCAGCACCAGGCAGCCGCACGGTTGCGAGACAGTGAGCAACGTTATGTGTCCTTAGTCACGGCGGCTCCGGTTGGGATCTTTCGCACCGATGCCATGGGGAACTGCATTTATGTGAATGAGCGCTGGAGCCAAATTGTGGGTCTGTCCCTAGCCACCGCGTTGGGGGAAGGATGGCAAGGCGCGCTGCACCCGGAGGATCGAGCCCAGGTGGGTGCGGCATGGCAGGAAGCGGCGATCAAAAACCTGCCCTTTCACCTCGAATGTCGTTTTCTCCATGATGACGGTACGGTGCGGTGGGTACAGGGGGAGGCTATTGCCGAGACCGATGCCGATGGACAGGTGAGCGGCTATCTCGGCACGGTCACCAATATTAGCGATCGCAAACAATCGGAACTTGCCCTACAGCGCAGCGAAGCCCACCAACGGGCGATCGTCCAGGCCATCCCCGATTTGATTGTTCGGATCAACCGAGAAGGTATTTTTCAAGAGTTTCTGACTTCGGCCAGCTTGCGCATTTTGGGGGATGTTTCTACGTGGGTTGGGACTCACATCACAGACCACCTGCCTGCTGACGTTGCCCAACAGCGCTTGGCTGCCATTCACCAAGCCTTGTCAACCCAGGCTATTCAAATTTACGAGCAGACATTTTCCATGGATGGCACCACCCAAACTGAAGAGGTGCGGGTCGTTCCCTATGGTAAGGATGAAGTCTTAGTGCTGGTGCGGGATATCACCGAACGCAAACAGGCTGAGGATGCGCTGGAAAATCTCATTGAAGGTACCGCTGCCACCACCGGCCAAGACTTTTTCCCGGCCCTCGCCAGCCACATCGCCGAAGCGTTGAATGTGTCCCACGCCATCGTCACGGAACGGGTGGGCGATCAACTACAGACCTTGGCCTTTTGGGCCAATGGCACCTTGCAGTCCCCATTGACCTACAACCCAACCCATACCCCCTGCGGGCAATCCTTGCAGGACGGCAGATTATATTGCGAGCATTCGGTACAGCAGCAGTTTCCCGACTGTGTCGAGTTGGCTGAGATGGAGGCAGAAAGCTATCTGGGCATTGCCTTGCGCGACACGAATGGTGAGGCGATCGGGAATTTATGCATTTACCATCAACAGCTGATCCCAGATCCCCAAAGGGCGGAGCAACTGCTACGGGTGTTTGCCGCTCGTGCCACGGCTGAATTAGAGCGGCAGCGAGCGACCCTGTCCCTAGAGCAGCTCAATCAAGACCTAGAGGCCAAGGTTGCAGAACGGACCCTGGCGCTTCAAGCCAGCGAAGCCCAAGTCCGGGCCATGATCGGCGCAATTCCTGACTTGCTGCTCCATGTTAAGCAGGATGGGACTTGTCTAGAGACGATTTACCCGCTCAATCAGTCCCACCGGTTTTTACCGATTCGGGATCACATTTCAGAGGTCTTGCCCCCTGATCGGTTAGCGCAACAGCTCGACCAGATTGGCGGCGCGATCGCCACCAATCAACTGCATGTATATGAACATGACTTTCAGTATCAGGATCGCAACATCTATGAAGAGGTGCGCATCACCCCCATTGGTGCTGACGAAGCCTTAATTATTGTGCGCGATATCAGCGAGAGTAAAGCCGCTGAGATCGCCTTACAAAGCAAAACCGAGGAGCTCGATCGCTTCTTCTCCTTAGCGTTGGATCTGCTCTGCATTATTGATGAAAACGGTCGGTTGATTCGCCTCAACCATCAGTGGGCAAAGACCTTAGGCTATCCCTTATCAGATCTGCAGGGCAATCAGTTTCTGGACTATGTCCACCCTGAGGATGTGGAACAAACCCTGGCGGCGAGTAGCCAGCTGACCCAGGACAAAGCCCTCTCTAATTTTGTAAATCGCTACTGTTGTCGTGGTGGTTCGATTCGCTGGCTGGAATGGCAAGCCGTTATCAGTGGCGATCTGATCTATGCCAGTGCCAGAGACATTACCGATCGCAAGCGATTCGAAGCGACCTTACGGGCTAAAACAAAAGAAACCCAGCACGCCTATCAAGAACTTCAAGAAACCCAGTTGCAGCTGATCCAATCCGAAAAAATGTCGAGCCTGGGACAGCTCGTGGCGGGCATCGCCCACGAAATCAACAATCCCGTCAACTTTATCTATGGCAATTTAACATCAGCGCTCAACTATACCCAAGACCTCAAAACATTAATGGATCTTTATCAAGACCACTATGCCGATCCGCCGCCAGCGATCGCGGACTTTATTGAAGACGCTGAAATCGACTATACCCTAGAGGACTTCCCAAAACTACTGAAGTCAATGGAGAATGGCGCGGTTCGCATCCGCGATATTGTCACCTCACTGCGCACCTTCTCTCGCCTTGATCACTCGGACTGCAAGGCGGTTGAACTCCATGAAAATATCGATAGCACCCTGGTGATTTTGAAAAATCGCCTTAGTGGCCGGGCCGGAAAACCTGAAATCAAAGTGGTCAAAGCCTATGGCGATCTACCCCCGATCGAATGCTATATTGGCTTGCTCAACCAAGTCTTTATGAACCTATTGGCGAATGCCATTGATGCCGTTGAAGAACGGCAGGCCGCAGCTCCGGATGATTATATGGGCTGCATCACCATTGAGACCATGATTTGTTCAAAAAACAGGGTCAGAATTTCGATTAAAGACAACGGTGTGGGCATGAATGAAGACACTCAAGCGAGTATTTTCAATCCCTTTTTCACGACTAAACCCGTTGGTGTTGGCACCGGTATGGGGCTATCGATCAGTTATCAAATTGTGACGGGTAATCATCAAGGGCAATTATCCTGTCACTCTGTGCCTGGGGAGGGCACTGAGTTCAGAGTCGAGCTATGGCAGTTGATTCAACCGCCAACCGTTGCTAAAGCAACGGCGTAAAGCATCAATCGGTGTATCTAGATATAGAGATCAACAGCATTTTAAAAAAGCTGTGATTTAGCGGTCTTAAATCGCATTCGAAGATTGTTTGGACGAGATCGCCGTAATTAGCTTTTTCCCTGGTACTTAATGATGGCTAGCCCAGTCGATCTAAACAACGCCATTATTCGCCAGCCCCTAGTGGTCTCGCCTGCAACGGCTGTGCTAGAGGTAATCGCCCTCATGCAGCGTGATCGGGCCGAGGTCACCGCTGAGGCGGTTGATTTGGACTGGGATGATCTTGCTTTAGAGGACGAGCCCACCTGCGTCGTCGTGGTTAGTCATCAGCGGGTGCTCGGAATCTTGACCGAAA
>CAYGST010000558.1:0-3482 GCA_964352415.1 uncultured Planctomycetaceae bacterium
CCTCAAACGCTTCCGCTACTCCGTCCGCCAAGAGGGCCAGGCCCTGCTCGATGAGGGCGGTGTGCGCGGCGTCGAGGTCGAGCACGGACACGTCACCAGCCGCGTCGGCCCGACCCCCAAGGGCGAGATCGACCGCGACGAGGACGACCCCGGTGAGCTGGTCGAGATCTACTTCGAAGAGGATCTGCTCAACGACGAGCCCCGCCTCGTCAGTCGCTGCACCTGCGATGCGCCAGAGAGCAGCGGCCCGTGCTTCCACCAGTGGGCCCTGATCGAGCACTGCCAGAAGGGCGGCATCCTCGAGCAGCTGCGCGGCGAGTTCGTGCCGAGCGCGCTGTGGCGCAGCCGCCTCGAACAGCTGGAGCGCGCGGGGCGCGCCAGGCGCTCGGACCCGTGGGCCGAGGCCGGCGAGCTCTACGGCCGCCTGCGCTACCTGTTCGACGCGGGTCCTTCCCAGCAGGACCGCACGCTCTACCTGACCAGCGAGTGGCAGCGCCGGGCGCGCAACGGCAGCTGGAGTCAGCCCCGACGCATCGCCATCGACGCGCCCGAGCGCCCGCGACTCGGCGACGCGCTCGATCGCCGAATGACGGCCATGCTCACGCCGTTCGAGGTCCCCGATTCGCCCGAGTTCTCGCTGCAGCGCCGCGTCGGCCGCTCGCGCATCCCGATCGCGGCGATGGAGCCGATCCTGCGCATGGCCTGCAGCACCGGTCGATTCTTCGCCTCGAGCGGAGGGCGCATCGGGCGCGAGGCGCTGACCTTCGACGAGGGCGAAGCCTGGCGCGTGGAGCCTCGCATCGACCGCAACGGAACTCGCCTCGCCTTCGACTACGTCCTGCGGCGCGGCGAGGAGGAGCTCGAGCTCACGACCAACATGATCCTGCTCGGCGAGGATCTCCTGTACACGGGCCGCGGCTTCGCCCACGTCGGCGAGGCGCCGCCGTGGTCCGCGCTCGAGTCCGTCGTCATGGGCGGCCCGATCGAGGTCCCCGTGCGCGAAGAGGCGCGGCTGCTGCAGGCCACCGCCGGGCTCGGAGGCCAGACAGCTGAAGCGCTCGAGTCCGCGTTCGACGTCGTCTCGCTCACGCCGATCCCCGTGCTCAGCGTCACGAGCGAGATCGAGGAAGGCATCGGGCACGCTTGCACGATCCAGTTCGACTACGGCGGCAAGATCGTTGCCGCCGAGGACTCCGAGGCCGCGCTGGCCATTGCCGACGGTCGCTTCGTTCAGCGCGCGCGTGAGTTCGAGAAGCGCGCGCTCGCCAGCTTTCTCAAGTCCGGCGGGGAGCTGGCTCAGCCAACGGAGCGCGACAAGCCGCGGCCGGCGCTCGCGCCGAACCGCATGCAAGAGGCGACGCGCAAGCTCGTGCTCGGCGGCTGGCGCCTCGACTTCTCCGGCGCCGCGGTGCACACGGGCGGCCGCGCCAACTTCGAGATCACGACCGGCATCGACTGGTTCGACGTCGCGGGCTCGATGGAGTTCGAGGGACAGGTCGTCCCGCTGCCCGACATCCTCGCGGCGGCCAGGCGCGGTGACCACTTCATCCCGCTCGCGGACGGCAGTTTCGGTCTGCTCCCCGAGGAGGGCTCGAAGTCCTGGCAGCTGATCAAGAGCCTCGGCAAGGCCGAAGGCGACGCGATCCGCTTCGGCAAGAGTCAGGGCTGGCTGCTCGACGCGCTGCTGTTCGCGCGCGAGAGCGAGGTCACCTTCGACGCCGGGTTCGAGGACTTGCGCGGACGACTGGCGCGCATCAGCGATGCGGAGCCGCGGACGGAGGCGCCCGGCTTCAGGGGCGAGCTCCGTGGCTACCAGCGCCAGGGGCTCGGCTGGATCACGTCCCTGCGCGAGCTCGGGCTCGGCGGCTGCCTGGCCGACGACATGGGCCTCGGCAAGACGGTGCAGGTGCTCGCGGAGCTCGAGGAGCGCCGCCTCGACTCCGACATCCGGCGACCCTCGATCGTCATCGCGCCGAAGTCGCTGGTGTTCAACTGGGCCCGTGAGACCGAGCGCTTCGCGCCCGAGATGCGGGTGATCGCCTACACCGGCCCCGAGCGCGCCGAGCTCGTCGAGACGTTCTCCGAGACGGACCTCGTCATCACGACCTACGGCACGCTGCGGCGCGACATCGCGCAGCTCGCCGAGATGGAGTTCGACTACGCGATCCTGGATGAGGCCCAGACGGTCAAGAACTCGTCGAGCCAGGTCAGCAAGGCCGTGCGCCTGTTGCGCGCCACGCACCGACTGGCGCTGACCGGCACCCCGATCGAGAACCACATCGGTGAGCTCTGGTCGATCTTCGAGTTCCTGAACCCCGGCATGCTCGGGCGCTCGACGAGCTTCAAGCGCCTCTTCGCGGGCAAACGCGGCGATCAGCTCTCGAGCGAAGAACGCCAGAGTATCGCGCGCGCGCTGCGACCCTTCCTGCTGCGGCGCCGCAAGGAGGAGGTCCTCACCGACCTGCCCGAGAAGAGCGAGCAGACGATCTACTGCGACCTCACGAGCGCGCAGCGCAAGGACTACGACCAGATCCGCGACTACTACCGAGCCTCGCTGCTCCAGGCCAAGACGCCGTTCTCCTCGCTCCCGCGCATGCACGTGCTGGAGGCGCTGCTGCGCCTGCGTCAGGCCGCGTGCCACCCGGGGCTGATGGACGACACGCGCATGGACGAGCCGTCGGCGAAGTTCGAGGTGCTCGTGCCGATGCTCGAAGAGCTGCGCGAAGAGGGCCACAAGGCCCTCGTCTTCAGCCAGTTCACGCAGCACCTCGCTGCGCTCCGTCGGATCCTGAAGGAGCGGAACTTCGAGTACGCCTACCTCGATGGGCGCACGCGCAAGCGCGAGGAGCAGGTCGACCGCTTCCAGGATGATCCCGATTGCACGCTGTTCCTGATCAGCCTGAAGGCAGGCGGCCACGGTCTCAACCTCACGGCCGCGGACTACGTCTTCCTGCTGGACCCGTGGTGGAACCCCGCCGCCGAAGCGCAGGCCATCGACCGAAGCCATCGCATCGGGCAGACGCGCAAGGTGCTGGCCTATCGCCTCATCGCGCGCGACACGGCCGAGGAGAAGGTGCTCGAGCTGCAGAGCAAGAAGCGCGACCTCGCCGAGGCGATCCTCGCCCGCGACGAGTCGGTCCTGCGCGACATGACGCGCGAGGACCTCGAGCTGCTGCTGTCCTGACGGCGGCGACGTTCAGGGGCCTGGGATCTCGTCGACGCCCGCGCGCAACGTGACGTCGAGCGCGCCGAGCTCCTGCACGCCGTCGAAGCGGCGGATGCGGTAGTCGCCCGGCACGGCCTCGAACGCTGGCGCCCGACCCGACTCCCCGCCGGCGCTCGAGACGACGAGACCGTGCTCGTCCTCCAGCGTGAGGCGCTGCCCGGCGACCCACGGCGTGCGCGACGCGACGCGCACCTGGACGCGCTCGGTCGCGAGCACGACGAGCTCCGCCGGCGGCGCGCTCGGGTCGAGCCGGTGG
>CAYGST010000559.1:0-3469 GCA_964352415.1 uncultured Planctomycetaceae bacterium
CAGCAGGAGGGCGGATCGATGCATGGAGAACGGGTGGGGATCGCGCAGAGTATACGGGGTCGGTGCCGCTTCGCCTCGAAGGCGGCGCGCCGCGCCCACGACCCGATGGACACGAACGACTCCACGCTCGGCGAACGCCTCGCAGGGCTCCAGGGGCCCTTGCGCCTCCTACTCCTGCACCTCTCGGGGCCCGCGGTGCGAGCCCGCGTCGAGGTGGACGATCTCTTGCAGGAGGTCTGGCTGCGGGCGCTGGCGCGGCCGGAGGAGCTGCCCGGGCCGAGTGACGGCGAGCTCGAGCTGCTGCGCTACCTGCGCAGGATCGCGCGCAACACGGTCATCGACGTCGTCCGCGCGTCGCGAGCCGCGAAGCGCGACGGCGTCGAGGTGCGCCTGGCGCGCTCGACCTGGAGCCGCACGCAGCTCGCCGGGATCGACCCGAGCGACCCCGGTCCGGGCCCGCGCACCCACGTCGAAGGCGCCGAGGCCGCGGAGCGCGTGACGCGGGCCTTCGAGGCGTTGAGCCCCGCGCATCGCCGCGTCCTCGGCCTGCGCCAGTTCGAGGGGCTCTCGGCCCGCGAGGCCGCGGCGCGCATGGGCACGAGCGAGAAGGCCGTGCACTCGCTCTACCGGCGCGCGCTCGAGGCCTGGGAGAACGCGCTCGGCGGCGCCCGGTAGCGGCACCCCCCGCCAGCCTCCGAAGAAATGCGAGAGGCCGCGGGGAGTCGGCCGGGCGGGTACGCTCGGAACGCCCATGAACGAGTCTTCGATCGACGACTACCTGGACGAGCTGGTCGCGCGCTACGCCGACGAGCTCGAGCGCGGCACCGCTGGCCCCCGGCGCGCCTACCTCGACGAGGTCCCGCCCGAGGTGCGCCCCGGACTGGAGCGCTGCCTGAAGATGATCGAGACCGGCAGCGCGCGCATGCCGTCCCTGGCGCAGCCGCTGCACGCGGGCCTCGCCCTCGGGGGCTACGAGCTCGTGCGCGAGCTCGGTCGCGGCGGCATGGGGCTCGTCTGGCTCGCCCTCGATTCGGAGCTGCGCCGCCCGGTCGCGCTCAAGCTGCTGCGCCCCGGCCTCGCGATCGAGGAGAAGCACACGACGCGCTTCCGGCGCGAGGCGCTCGCCATCGCGAGCCTGCGCCACCCGAACATCGTGCAGATCTACGGCACGGGCGAAGCCCACGGCTACCACTACCTCGCGATGGAGTTCATCGAAGGGCCCTCGCTCGCAACCGTGCTCGAGGCGCTGCCGCGGGACCGCGCGCGCACGGCGGACGATCTGGCGCGGGCCACGGCCGTACCGTCTTTCGCGCGGCCCGGCGTGTCCTACGAGATGGCGATCGCCGAACTCGTCGCCCCGGTCGCCGAGGCGCTCGGCTTCGCCCACGACGCGGGTCTCGTGCACCGCGACATCAAGCCATCGAACATCCTGCTGCGCGCCGACGGCACCGCCGTGCTCGCCGACTTCGGCCTCGCCAAGGGCGACGAGGACCCCGCGCTGTCGCTGACGGGCGATCCGATCGGAACGCCGTTCTACATGTCGCCCGAGCAGGCCTACGTCTCGGGCTCGAAGCGCATCGACCACCGCACCGACATCTACAGCCTCGGCGTGACGCTGTTCGAGGCCCTCAGCGGCGAGCGTCCGTTCCGTGGCGACAGCTTCCTCGAGGTGATCGAGTCGATCCGCTCGACGATCCCGCCGTCGGTGCGCGCGCTGGCGCCGACGACGACGCGCAACGCCTCCGCCGTGGTCGACCGCGCGATGCGGCGCGAGCCCGAGGAGCGCTACGTCGACGCGCGGGCGCTGCACCAGGACCTGCTGTCCGTCGCGGCCGGGCAGCCGACCGACGCCTTGGCCGAGACCGGCAACGTCTTCCGGCGCCTCTGGCTGTTCCTGCGGATGATGACGTCGGGGCTGCCGTTCGAGTACCGCTCGCCGTACACGCTGTTCGGCTGGCCGCTGGCGCACATCATCACGGGCCGCCGCCCCCACAACACGCCGATGCGCGTGGCGAAGGGCTGGGTCGCGATCGGCGATGTCGCGTACGGGTTGTTCGCCTCTGGCGTGTTCAGCGTCGGCGCTGTCAGCCTCGGTGCGATGAGCATCGGCGGATTCACGTGCGCAGGCATGGGCATGGGTGGGTTCGTGTTCGCGGGGCTCGGCGTCGGACTGCTCACGTTCTGCGGTATCTCTCTTGGCGTGATCGCCATCGGCGGGATGGCCATTGGCTACATCGCCTTGGGAGGCGCCTCGTGGGGCGTCTACGCAGCGGGCGGCTCACCGCACGGCAAGCACGTCCTCCACCAGAACGACCCCGAGCCCGAAGCGGTCGAGTTCTTCGAGCACACCTTCCCGAGCCTGTTCGACTGGTTCCGCTGACCGAGCGGGGACCCGGCGCGGTTTGTGCGATCCTAAGGGGTCGCCTACCCTACGGCTCCGCGCACCCCTGCCCCGCACTCACGCATGGACTCCCAGCTCGTCTCCGCTTGCCTCCTCGTCGGCCTGTTCACCTCCGTCCTCGCGGGCGGCGTCCTCGCGCAGGACCGCGTCACCGGTCGAGCGTTCGCCACGCGCTCCGAGGTCATCGCGCAGCACGGGATGGTCGCGACCAGCCAGCCGCTCGCGACGCAGGCCGCGCTGGACGTGCTGAAGGACGGCGGCAACGCGATCGACGCGGCCATCGCCGCGAACGCCGTGCTCGGGCTCGTCGAGCCGACCGGCTGCGGGATCGGCGGCGACCTGTTCGCCATCGTCTGGATCGCCGACACGAAGAAGCTCTACGGCTACAACGGCTCGGGGCGTTCGCCCATGTCGCTGACGCTCGAGCACTTCCAGGAGAAGGGCATCGAGCGCATCCCCGCCCTCGGGCCCTTGCCGGTCTCCGTGCCGGGCGCGGTCGACGGCTGGTTCGCGCTGCACGAGCGCTTCGGCAACAAGCCGATGTCGGAGATCCTCGCGCCGGCGATCGAGTACGCGCGTGAGGGCGCGCCGATCACCGAGCTGATCGCGCACTACTGGGACATGAGCGCGCGCTCGCTCGGGCGCTTCCCCGGCTTCACGGAGCAGATGACCATCGACGGCCGCGGGCCGCGCAAGGGCGAGCTGTGGAAGAACCCGGGGCTCGCGCGGACGTACGCGGCGCTGGCCGCCGGCGGCCGCGACGCGTTCTACCGCGGCGAGATCGCGGAGACGATCGCCGGCTACGTCCAGGAGCAGGGCGGCTTCCTCTCCGTCGAGGACCTCGCCGCGCACAAGGGCGAGTGGGTCGATCCCGTCTCGACGAACTACCGCGGCGTCGACGTCTGGGAGCTGCCGCCGAACGGCCAGGGCATCGCCGCGCTGCAGATCCTGAACGTCCTCGAGGGCTTCGACGTCGCGAAGATGGGCTTCGGCAGCGCCGACTACATCCACGCCTTCGTCGAGGCCAAGAAGCTCGCCTTCGAGGACCGCGCGCGCTTCTACGCCGAC
>CAYGST010000560.1:0-3458 GCA_964352415.1 uncultured Planctomycetaceae bacterium
GACCGGACCGCCGAACGGGATCGCGACTTGCGGCGTTCGGGGGGCTGCAGCCGATCGGCGAATTCGGCCAAGAGTGCAGAAGCCGTCGCCTTCGGCGGCCGGCGTTGCCGGCCGCCGAAGGCGGCTGCCTCCTTGTTCCCTGATCGACCTCGCCGAGAGCTTCGAGCCCCCGAACGCGAGATCACGCCTAGCCGTTCAGTCTGGTCTCTGTGTCCTCTGTGATCTCTGTGGTTCCAAACTCTGCCGGCGGAGAGCCCCGACCGTCCGTCCCCGAACACCCATCGCCGCAGAGCCTGCCGCGTCGCTCGCCGCGCGGCCGCCCGGATCTTTCCCGTTCGATCGGACGGCCTCGCGGGCTAGGGGGTACCTTTTGCGCGCGTTCTCACGGGAGGAGCGCAACTCTCGCGGCCCAGGTCGGGTCGAGGGGGCAGGTATCCCGCTGGAGGTTTCTCCCATGTCAGAGCTCAGCCAGGCTCCGCAGGTCGTGGAGCCGTACCCGCTCTCGACCCTGCGACACTCGGTCGCCCACCTGATGGCCTCGGCCGTCGGCAAGCTGTTCCCCGGCGTCCAGTACGGCTTCGGTCCCTCGATCGAGCACGGCTTCTACTACGACTTCGACCTGCCGGAGCCGCTCACCGACAAGGACCTCAAGCGCATCGAGAAGGAGATGCGCAAGATGGCGAAGCGCAACCCTGAGATCTTCCGAGAGGTCGCGACGCGCGAAGAGGCACGCAAGCGGCTCGCAGGCCAGAGCTACAAGCTCGAGGCGCTCGAGCTGATCCCGGAGGACGAGGAGATCTCGTTCCACGGGCACGGCGAGTGGGAGGACCTCTGCGAGGGCCCGCACGTCGATCGCCTCGATCGCGAGTTCTCCTTCAAGCTGCTCAACCTCGCCGGCGCCTACTGGCGTGGGGACGAGAAGAACCCGATGCTGCAGCGCATCTACGGGACCGCGTTCTGGACGAAGGAGGAGCTCGAGGCGCACCTCGCGTTCCTCGAGGAGGTCAAGCAACGCGACCACCGCAAGCTCGGGTCGGACCTCGACCTGTTCTCGAACCACGCCGAGGCGGGCAGCGGCTTCGTCTTCTGGCACCCCGACCTCGGCGTCGTGCGCCGCGCGATCGAGGACTTCTGGTGGGAGATGCACACCAAGGGCGGCTACAAGCCCGTCTACACCCCGCACGTCTCGCGCGAGGCGCTGTTCGCGGTCTCGGGGCACCTCGAGAACTACGGCGACATGATGTACGCGGAGATGGCGATCGATGATCTGCCGTACCGCGTCAAGCCGATGAACTGCCCCGGCCACATCTTGATCTACAAGAACCGTGGCCGCTCCTACCGCGAGCTTCCGCTGCGCTGGGCCGAGCTCGGCACGGTGTACCGCTACGAGCGGTCGGGCGTCCTCCACGGCATGCTGCGCGTGCGGGGCTTCACGCAGGACGACGCGCACGTGTTCTGCACGCCGGAGCAGCTCGCCGACGAGATCGCCAAGGTCTGCGCGCTGGTCGACACGATCCTTTCGACCTTCGGGTTCCAGTACACGGCCTACCTCGCGACGCGTCCCGCCGACAAGACGATCGGAGACGACGCGGTCTGGGAGCGGGCGACCGAAGCGCTGCAGGCCGCGGCCAAGCAGCAGAACCTCGAGCTGGTGCTCGACGAGGGCGGCGGGGCCTTCTACGGGCCGAAGATCGACTACAAGATCAAGGACGCCCTCGGCCGCGAGTGGCAGAACTCCACGATCCAGTGCGACTTCAACCTGCCCGAGCGCTTCGACCTGACCTACACGGACTCGGACGGCGAGAAGAAGCGGCCGATCATGGTGCACCGCGCCATCCTTGGCAGCCTCGAGCGCTTCGTCGGCGTGCTCATCGAGCACTACGGCGGCAAGTTCCCGGTCTGGTGCGCGCCGACGCAGGTGGCGGTCATCCCGATCCGCGAGGAGCAGGCGGACCATTGTCGCGGGCTCGCGCTCGAGCTCGAGTCGGACCTCCTGCGAGTCGACTGCATGGACGCCCCGGCGCACATGAACAAGAAGATCAAGGAGGCCCAGCACCACCAGGTCCCGTTCATGGCGATCGTGGGGGAGCGTGAGGTCGAGGACGGCACGGTGGCCGTGCGCCGCCGCGGTACGCGTGAGCAAGAGGTGATGCCCTTCGCGGACTTCAAGGCCATGGTCGCGCGGCTGCGTGACGAGCGCTCGCCCGAGCTGCACTGAGCAGCGCCGGCGCGATTCGATACGGAAGGGCGGCCCTGGGGCCGCCCTTCTTCGTTCCTGCCGCCCGATTCACGCTTCGAATTGCGCCGGACGGAGCCCTCTTGTACGGTCCCGATCCCGATCCCGACCGCGCCCGCGGCGGGGCTCGCCGCCGACCGCTCGAGGAGATCCATGAACAAGTCCATCGCGTTCCAACCGACCCGGGTCCTCAGCAGCGCCTGGGACCTCATGACGAAGGCGCCGCTGCCGCTCTGGGTCGGCGGCCTGATCGTGGTGATCGTCCAGGGCCTCGGCGGCTTCGGCGGCGGGGGCGGCAACATCCAGATCGACGGACAGGACGCTGAGGAGTGGGTCTGGCTGATCGTGCCGATGATGTTCATCAGCTTCGGTCTGTCGGTCCTGGTCATGGGCGTCACGGCCTGGCTGAAGACCGGCTACTACAACGGCGTCCGGACCGTCATGCGCGACGGCGACGTCGAGTTCGATCGGCTCTACAGGGCCGAGGGCCGCTGGCTGACGGTCTTCCTGACGATGCTCCTGCAGGGCGTGCTCACCTTCGCCGCGACGCTTCCGCTGGTCCTGATCGTGCTCGCCGCGATCTTCGCGGGGAACGCCATGGGGATCGATGGCGGCGGCCGCGCCGGCCTGATCCTTCTCGTCGTGCTCCTGTACATCCCCGTGCTCGTCTACGTGCACCTCGGGCTCGTTCTGATGGTGTTCCCGGCCGCGCTCGACGGCTTCGGCCCGGTCGAGTCCATGCGC
Organism: uncultured Planctomycetaceae bacterium; assembly: GCA_964352415.1. GTDB lineage: Bacteria > Planctomycetota > UBA1135 > UBA1135 > JABACD01. Next base: position 2,981 of record CAYGST010000560.1, read on the forward strand.
GAGTCCTGGGCGCTGGCCGACGGAGAGCGACTGCAGCTGTTCCTGATCGGCCTGCTGCAGTTCGGGCTGTTCCTCGTCGGGCTGCTGGCCTGCTGCGTGGGCGCGATCGGCGCCGGGATCCTCGCCGAGGTGATGTGGTGCGAGGCCTACGTGCAGGCGACGCGTGACCGCGACGACCGCCGCTGGTGGATCGACCACCGGGGGAAGGAGAACGGTCCGGACGAGCAGGACGGCTGGGACGACGGCTGGAGTAGCGGGAGCCCGCCGCAGGCCTCCGGGGGCGCGGCCCCGCGCGAGGTCCAGCCGGAGTCGCCCGATGCGCCCGAGGGCTTCGACCCGGGCGGCTGGCGGGACGCCGAGGACGATCCGCGCAGCTGAGACGCGTTGCGGAGAGGGGTCCGCTCCCGCGGGTGGCCTCCAAGCACAGCGCCCCCCGTCCGTGGCAGCGGACGGGGGGCGCTCGCTTGCGCGCACCTCG
>CAYGST010000561.1:0-3453 GCA_964352415.1 uncultured Planctomycetaceae bacterium
GGGCGTTCACCTGACTGAGCGAGTGCCGACTCCCGGCGCAACCAGGAGCACGGAGGAGACGGAACTCGTCCAGTCTTCGGTCAGCTTCGAGCCCGAAGACCTGTCCACGGAGACCCAGCGCGCGAGCCCGCAACCGCGCCGCGCGCGCCTAGAGCGGGCGCGCCAGCTTGACCTGCAGCCCCCAGTCGGAAGCCGCGGACCGCAGCTCGATCGAACACCCCGTGATGCTCGCTCCGTCCGAGGTCTTCGTCGGTCGCCACGTGTCCGCGGTTGGACGATCTCCCACCAAGCCCTTCTCCAGTCCCTGATTGAACAGGTCCTCGCAGATCGACGCCGGCGTGCGCTTGCCGTCCGCCTCGACGCCCACGTGGATCGTCCCCGGCATCTTCGAGTGCGGCTGGTAGGTGCTCGTCGTCACCCGAATGGTCGCTGAATCGACCGCCTCGAGCGGCTTGAGGAAGCGCACGCTCTCCGGCGCGCTCTCACACACCGTCACCGTACCGTGCAGCCCGACGTGCAGCCGCAGGTTGACCTGAACCGTGTCTTCCACGAACAGGTTCACGACCTCGATCGAGCGCTCGTGCTCTCCCGGGAAGGTGACCTCTGCACCCGCCTGGCGCAGGCGCTTCGCGAGCAGCGAGGCGATGTCCGAGGCCTTGGTGTACTCGGCGAGGTGCAGCCGCATGCCGACCTCCTTGACCTCCTCGCCGTCGTAGAAGTGCCAGTCGATCTCGACCGGACCCCCACCCTGCTGCGCGAGCACGCCGTGCAGGGTGAGTTGAACGAGGCCCTCGGCCCGCGCGGGGGCCGCGAGCGCGACGAAGGGAACGAGGGCGAGCAGCAGACGGAAGAACGAACGCATGGGAGAGTCTCCTTGGCGGCGGACACGCCGAAGGGGGGCCGTACGGATCCTGGGACCCGCGGAGAGGCCGGATGGGCGGGCTGGGACGCCCGGGCCCAGAGTGTATTCCTGTGGGGGCGCAGGATCCCGCGCGGGCTCCGCGCGCCGTAGCGTGCGACGGCTCGAGGACCGCCGGAAACGTCGCGCGACCTCGCTCTCGCGGCGCGCGCTCCTGCCGTCACGTCGCCACGCTGCTGTCGCTGCCGCAGCGCGACCGCGAACGGCCTGTCTCGCGCGGACTCGCGCGTCTCCCGGGGCCCGCGGAGGGCGGCGCCGGGAGGATGGTTACCCCGCCAGGACTCGAACCTGAAATGTCTGGACCAAAACCAGATGTGTTGCCAATTACACCACGGGGTAGCCGTGCGGGGAGCATACCAACGTGCCCCCGCGAGTCGAGTCCCTCCGCGAACTTTCCGTCCCCCCTCAGACGGCGCCGAGCGCCTGTTGGAGGGCGCGGCGGGCCAGCTCGCAAGCGCTGGTCGCGGACCAGTCGCGGATGCGCTCGCGGCCGTGCGGGGGCAGGCGCAGCGCGTGGGTCGTGACGGCGCCGTCGAGCGCGACGCCGACGTGGACCAGGCCGACGGGCTTCTCGGGCGTCCCGCCGTCCGGGCCCGCGACGCCCGTCGTCGAGATCGCCAGGCGCGCCCCGCTGGTGCGCGCGGCGCCCAGGGCCATCGCCCCCGCCACCTCGGCCGAGACGGCGCCGTGGCGCTCGATGAGCTCGGCGGGCACGCCGAGGCGCGCGCTCTTGGCCGCGTTCGAGTAGGTCACGAAGCCCTCGAGGAAGACGGCGCTGATGCCGGGGTGCGCGACGAGCCGCGAGGCGATCGCGCCGCCCGTGCAGGACTCGGCGCAGGCGATCGTGACTCCGTGCTCGAGCAGGAGCCGCGCGAGCGCCGCGGAGGGCTCGGGGTCGACCTCGGAGAAGACCCACTCGGCGAAGCGCTCGCGGAAGGCCGCCACGCGCTCGTGAAAGCTCGCCAGCGAGGCGGCGCCTGTGCCCTGGCGCACCAGCTGGACGTCGAGCACGCGCCCGCCGGCGCAGACGCCGATCTGCGGGTCCGCGTCGCGCGCCATCCAGTCCCCCACGCTCCCGGCGAACTCGCTCTCGGGCAGACCGTAGAGGAAGAACTGCGCGGTGTCGGCGAGTTGAGCCTCGACGAAGGCTCCGCGCAGCCAAGGGGCGACGGCCGCGTCGAAGACGTGCTGCAGCTCGTGCGGCGGACCGGGCAAGGCGACGACCCACGCCTCGCCGACGCGCACGCGAAAGCCGCGCGCCGTCCCGACCTCGTTCGCGAGCGGCGTCGCGCCCTCGGGGAAGAGCGCCTGCTGCGCGTTGGTCGGCGACATCTCGCGGCCGAGGTGCGCGAAGCGCTCGCGCAGCCAGGTCAGGGTGTCCGCGTCCTCGAAGAGCTCCACGCCCGCCGCGCGCGCGACCGCCTGGCGCGTCAGGTCGTCGAGGGTCGGCCCCAATCCGCCGCAGACGCAGACGAGCTCGACCTCGGCGCACAGCGCGCGCAAGCGCGCGACGATGCCGTCCTCGTCGTCGCCCAGCACGCTGAAGGACACCGGCTCGAAGCCGAGGGCGCCGAGCGCGCGGGCCAGCCGGCCGGAGTTCGTGTCGACGCGCCGGCCGCTCGAGAGCTCGTCGCCGATGGCGAGGGTCGCGGCGCGCGGGCGCCGCCTGGGCTGCGCGCCGCTCACGGGACGACGGGCAGTTCGTGGCCCTCGGCCGCCCGCTTGTGAGCGGCCTTCGCCATCAGGATCCCGACCTCGTAGAGGATCGCCATGGGGATCGCCATCATCGCCTGGGTGTACGGATCGGGCGGCGTGAAGAAGGCTGCGAGGACGAGCGCGCCGATCCAGAAGTGAAAGCGGTACTTGCCGTAGTCCGCGGGATCGACCAGGTCGAGCCGCGAGAAGGCCGTCATCACCAGCGGCAGCTGGAAGACGACGCCCATCCCGAACAGCAGCGTGGTCAAGAACGAGATCCAGGGCGTGATCAGCGCCTCGTGGCGGATCTGGTTCAGGCCGAGTTCGGTCAGGTAGTAGTAGCCGTAGGGCACCATGTAGGCGTAGCTGAACGACACGCCGCCGAGGAAGAGCCCGAGGCTGACCGGGAAGAAGCGGTAGACGACGCGCTTCTCGCGCAGGTAGAGCCCCGCGGCGACGAAGGCCCAGGCCTGCCACAGGACGTACGGCCCGGCGATGAACAGGGCGGCGTAGCCGCAGACCTTCATGTAGTAGAAGAACGTGCTGACGCCGTCGTCCCCGCGCATCGTCGGCACGGGCTCGCGCATCGTGTCGCGCCCGACATTGCCCCCGTCGAAGCGCTTGAGGCGCTCCTCGGCGATGCGCTCCTGCGCCGCCGCGAGGGCGATCTGGTCCTCAGGGTCCACCTCGGCCAGCAGCCCCGCCTCCAGCTCCGCGAGCTCCGCCGAGCGGCGCACGTAGAGCTCGTCGTTCAGCCAGACGCGCGCCTTGTTCTCGTAGGGCGCGAGCGACAGGTTCAGGACGCGGTCCCGGAAGCTCCAGGCCGCGATGAACACGAT
>CAYGST010000562.1:0-3452 GCA_964352415.1 uncultured Planctomycetaceae bacterium
GTGCACGTCGGCGCCTCGGCGCCGACGTGCACTGGCACATCCCGAATCGCTTCACGGACGGCTACGCCTTCGGCCCCCACTCGGTCGCCAAGGCGCGCGAGGTCGGCGCGAAGGTCGTCGTCAGCGTCGACAACGGCACGAGCTCGCGCGAGACGATCGCCGAGCTGCTGGAGCACGGCATCGACACCGTCGTCACCGACCACCACGAGCCGCCGCTCGGCGAGCTGCCGCCCGCGGTCGCGATCGTGAACCCCAAGCTGCACGACTCCGAGTACCCCTTCCGCGAGCTGTGCGGCGGCGCCGTCGCGTTCAAGCTCGCCTGGGGCATCGCCCAGCAGTTCTCCGGCGGCACGCGCGTGCGCGACGACCTGCGCGACTTCCTGATCGACGCGATGGCCTACGTGGCGATCGCGACGGTCTGCGACGTCGTCCCGCTCGTCGACGAGAACCGCATCCTGACGCGCTTCGGGCTGCAGGCGCTCGCCGCGACCCAGCACCCGGGGCTGCTCGCGCTGCTCGACGTCGCCGGCATCAAGGGCCGGCGCCTCGCGGGCGACGACGTGGGCTTCCAGATCGGTCCGCGGCTGAACGCTTCGGGCCGGCTCGGTACCGCGGAGACCGCCGTCGCGCTCTTGATGAGCGACGACCCGAGCGAGGCCCGCGAGCTCGCGCTGAAGCTCGACGAGCTGAACCAGGAGCGCAAGCGCATCGAGGGCCTCGTGCTCGAAGAGGCGCTCGCCCAGGCGGAGGAGTACGCCGACGCCGAGCGCTGGCCGGTGCTGCTCGTCGCGGGGCAGGGCTGGCACACCGGCGTCGTCGGCATCGTCGCCGCGCGCCTCGTCGATCGCTACGCGCGGCCCACCATCGTGATCGGCCTCGACGGCGAGGGCGGCCGCGGCAGCGCGCGCTCGGTCGACGGCGTCTCCGTGCTCGAGCTGATGCACGCGGGCAAGGACTTCATGCCGAAGTACGGCGGCCACGCGGCCGCCGCCGGGATGGACGTCGCGGCCAAGGACATCGATGCGCTGAGAGAGACGATCAACGCCCACGCGCGCGAGGTGCTCGCCGACGGCCTGCCCGTGCCGCCGGTCACGATCGACGGCGAGATCGCCTTCGGCGAGATGAACAGCGACCTGATGCGCCACGTCGACAGGCTCGAGCCCTTCGGCGAGCGCAACGAGGCCCCGGTGTTCCTCTCCCGCGACCTGCGCCTCGCCTCGCCGCCGCGCGTCGTCGGCGCGGACCGGACTCACCTGATCCTGCAGCTGCGCGCCGGCGACCACGTCTTGAAGGGCATGGCCTTCAAGATGGCGAGCCGCGTCCCCGAGCTCTCGATGGGCACGCCCATCGACCTCGTCTACACGCCGCGCTGGAACACCTTCCGCGGCGAGACGAACCTCGAGGTGCTCGTGCACGACTTCCGCAGCCAGGGGTAGCGAGAGGCGGAGGAACGTACGGTGCCGCACGCTCCTCCGTATGAACTACTCGTCCGCTTCGCGCGCGGCGTTGTCCTCCGCGAGGACCTCGGGGTGGGGCTCGTAGTCGGCGACCACGGTCGTCACGACCGGCGTCACGATCCAAGTGAAGGGCGGGAAGCCGTACCAGTAGTTCTCGGTGTCCGACTGGATGATCCGCACTCGGTCGCCGTGCTCCTCGGCGATCTCCTCGGTCATCTCATCGATCAAGGTGGCCGTGTCCGTAGCGCCAACGATCCGCAGCAGCACCAGGAGGTTGAAGCCGACGCTGGTGGAACTCTTGACGTAGACGGGGTTGCCGTTGGGGCCGACGCGCTCGTTCCACTCGTTGGCGGTCGAGTGGAAGGCGCAGCTGGAGAGCGAGGTGGCCAGGGCGAGGGCGGGCAGGAAGGAGAGTCGCATGGGAGTGTCCATCTTCGGAGGTGGTCGAGGGATCACGCCGAGTCCCTGACCGGCGTGCGGAGGCCAAGTGCCCCGCGGGAAGGATCTCGATCCACTCCGAGCTGTCCAACATGCACTGGGGATTCTCCCGATCCTGATCGTCCGCAGACGACGTCCTGAAACTCTCGTCGGGAGCGTGAGGAGCGGAGGCTCGGCGCGTGGTTCGCGGGGCTCGGGCGCGGTAGAAGCAGCGCGGGCACCAGGTCCGGCAACTCGCGGTGACCGAGGAGCTTCGCGTCCCCCTCGCTACATGCCTCTGCGGTCGAGGAACAGGCTGCGATCCACCGACGCTCGCATCCACACGTCGCGCACTTCCAGTTCAGCGATTCGGAACACGCGCTTCCTCCATTTCGCGAAGCTGGAACGGTGAAGCGAAGGCGTCACGCCGGGAGAATCTCGAAGCAGGTCTCTCTGCTGATGCCGGAGCACAAGCACGTCTCGGCCATCGACTCGACGACGGATTGAGCGCGGACTACGAAGTGAACTCGCACGTTCACCGGGTCGGCTAGGTGCCAGGGCATTCCAGAAGCGTGAGTCCCCGTGCCCAGGAGCTACCGAAGGGTGTCACCCCAGGTGCCCGTACACGGATGCCGGCCATGCAACCGGTCCGCGTCGTTGGACCTGAGTGCGAAGTGCCCCGAGCCCACCACCTCACGAGTCAATCGACCTTCTTCCCGTTCTCATAGAACCCCGTCGCGTATTCATCGACGACGTCTCCATAGGCGAAGACTTGCCAGAAACCGCTCTTCTTGCCGTCCAGATAGTCGCCTCTCATGTGCAGGTCGCCGTTCTTGAGCCAGTACTCCCAAGAGCCGTTCTTCCGACCGTTGATGAAGCTGCCCCTGGACTCCAAATTCCCGTCGCGGTCCCAGTTCGTCCATACACCTGTCTCCTTGCCGGCCAGAGCGTACTCTCCGCGTTGAATCATCAGGCCAGACTTGGAATCGAATTCTTCCCAAAGACCGTATCGGAATCCGCCCTTGTAGGCGCCAACTACGATAGGAGCACCTGTACGAGAAAAGTAGGTCGCCTCGCCTTCTCGTTGGCCCTCCACCCAGGTCGTCACGCCACCGACGACGCCGTTCTCGTGCCAGCTAGTGCTCACGCCGTCGCGCTTCCCGTTGATCCAAGTGCTCTCAGAATGCAGAGTGCCGTCCAATTGATATACGCGCCTTACGTCCCCCTCCCACTCGACGCGGTGTTCGACATGATCGATCATGATCACCTCCGGTCGCTCGTCGCCGCTTGAGTTCGTCCCGCTATCTGGAACCGTACTCGAGCTTCGCTGCCCACCCGCTTCCGTGCCGGGAACCGCGGCCAGACTCTCATCTGCCAAGCTCGGCCTCCCCGTCTCGGGAGAGCCTGCTACGTCCTCGCCAGGCACCGACTCCTGGCCTCCCGTCAGTGTGTCTGCACCATTTACCAACCACAATCCGCCCAAGACCAGGCCAACGATGAGTACTGCCTGAGCATTCTGACTAGTGAATCGCTTCATCGTTGCCTCCACCGCATTCAGTGAGCAGGGTCTAAAATGGG
>CAYGST010000563.1:0-3448 GCA_964352415.1 uncultured Planctomycetaceae bacterium
CCCCCAGCCACTTCAGGCCCCTCGCCCCATGCCCTTCATCCAGAACTCCGACGACGATCGCGCCGAGATGCTCGCCGCGATCGGCGTGAAGACCGTCGACGAGCTGTTCGAGCAGATCCCCGAGGAGCTGCGTTACAGGTCGCGGCTGCCCATCGACGCAGGGCTCTCCGAGGACGAGCTGCGCGCCGAGCTGGCCGAGCTGGCCTCGTGGAACACGACGATGGACAGCGGCAGCTTCCTCGGCGCCGGGCTGTACCGCCACTTCATCCCGACCGTGGTCGACTCGCTGCAGCAACGCCACGAGTTCGTGACGGCGTACACGCCCTACCAGCCCGAGGCGAGCCAGGGAACGCTGACCGCGTTCTTCGAGTTCCAGACGATGGTCGCGGAGCTCCTGGGCATGGAGATCGCGAACGCGTCCATGTACGACGGCTGCTCGGCGGCGACCGAGGCCGTCATCATGGCCGCGAACATGGTGCGCGGCCGCAACAAGGTCGTCGTCTCGCGCGGCGCCCACCCCTACACGCGGCGCACGCTCGAGACCTACCTGAAGTGGACGGGGATCGAGATCGTCGAGGCGCCCCTCGACGAGAACGGCCGCACGAACTTCGACGGCCTCGTCGACGACACGACCTGCGCCGTGCTCGTCCAGAACCCGAACACGCTCGGCGTGATCGAGGACATCGAGGCGGTCGCCACCGAGGCCAAGGACAAGGGCGCCGTGTCGGTCTGCAGCGCCTACCCGATCTCGCTCGGCGTGTTGAAGAGCCCCGGCGAGGCCGGCTTCGACATCGCCGTCGGTGACGGGCAGTGCCTTGGCACTCCGGTCGCCTACGGCGGTCCCGGCTGGGGTCTGTTCGCCTGCGCCCAGAAGGACGTGCGACGCATGCCCGGCCGGATCGTCGGTGAGACGACGGACGCCGAGGGGCGTCGCGGCTTCGCGCTGACCTTCCAGACACGTGAGCAGCACATTCGCCGCGCCAAGGCGACCAGCAACATCTGCACGAACAACGCCCTCATCGCCCTGCGCGGCGCCATCTACATGGCGGCGGCCGGCGCCGAAGGCATCAAGGAGGTCGCCATGCACTCGATGGCCAAGGCGCAGTACGCGGCCAAGGCGATCGCGGAGCTGCCCGGCTTCGAGCTGGCGTTCCCGAACAGCGGTTTCTTCAACGAGTTCCTGGTCCGCTGCCCGCGGCCCGCGAAGGAGGTCAACCAGGCCATCGACCGTGCCGGCCTGCTCGGCGGGCTCGACATCGCGCGCTGGTACCCCGAGCTCGGCGAGGACGGCCTGTTGCTGGCCTTCACCGAGATGAACACGCGCGCTCAGATCGATCGCCTCGTCTCCACGCTCTCTCACATCGCCGCGGCCCAGCCCGTCGCCTGACAACAAGGACACTCGCGATGAACAAGGACCTACTCCTCTACGAGAAGAGCCGCCCCGGGCACCGCACGCTGCGCCTCGGCAAGCTCGACGTTCCGGAAGCCGATCTCTCGATGCTGCCGGAGGGCTCGACGCGCGTCACGCCGCCGACGATGCCCGAGATCGGTGAGCTCGACCTGATCCGGCACTACGTGCTGCTGTCGAAGAAGAACGTCTCGATCGCGGACAGCTTCTATCCGCTCGGCTCCTGCACGATGAAGTACAACCCCGTCACGAACGAGCACATCGTCACGTGGCCCGGGTTCGCCGACATCCACCCCGAGATGGACGTGGGACGCGTGCAGGGTGCGCTGCGCATCATGAAGACGCTGTCCGACGGCCTCGCGGCGATCACCGGGCTCCCCGGCGTCACGCTGCACCCGGCGGCCGGCGCGCAGGGCGAGCTCGCGGCGCTGCTCGTCGCGCACAAGCACTTCCACAAGACCGGCCAGGACGGGCGGACGAAGGTGCTGATCCCCGACTCGGCGCACGGCACCAACCCGGCGTCGGCGATGATCGCGGGCTTCGAGACGGTCGAGATCAAGTCCGGCCCCGACGGGCTCGTCGATCTCGCGGATCTCGAGTCGAAGCTCGGTGACGACACCGCCGTGCTGATGATCACGAACCCGAGCACGCTCGGGCTGTTCGAGACCAACATCGCGAGGATCAGCGAGCTGGTTCACGGCGCCGGCGGCCTCGTCTACATGGACGGCGCGAACCTGAACGCGATCATGGGCGTCGCGCGCCCCGCCGACTTCGGCGTGGACATGATGCACATCAACCTGCACAAGACCTTCTCGACGCCGCACGGCGGCGGCGGTCCGGGTGCGGGCCCGATCTGCGTGACCGACGAGCTGACGCAGTACCTGCCGTCGCCGCGCGTCGTCGAGGAAGAGGACGGGCTCAGCCTCGACTACGATGCCCCGGACTCGATCGGGATGCTGCGTGGCTGGCCGGGCAACTTCGGGGTGCTGGCGCGCGCCTACGCTTACCTGCGCCGCCTCGGCGCCGAGGGCGTCAAGCGCGTCGCGGAGAACGCGGTGCTGAACGCGAACTACATCCGCGTGAAGCTGAACAAGGCCTATCACGTCCCCTACGACCGGATGTGCATGCACGAGTTCGTCTGCAACAACAAGAAGCAGAAGGAGTTCGGCATTCACGCGCTCGACGTGGCCAAGCGCCTGATCGACCTCGGCTACCACCCGATGACGATCTACTTCCCGCTGGTCGTGTCCGAGGCGATGATGATCGAGCCGACGGAGACGGAGTCGAAGCACACGCTCGACGCCTTCATCGCCGACATGCTCCTGATCGCCGAAGAGGCGAAGACCGACCCGGCCAAGCTGCACGCAGCGCCTGTGACGCGTTCGATCGGCCGCCTCGACGAGGGCAAGGCCGTGCGCGACCCGCAGCTGCGCTGGACCTGCCGCAAGGGCTAGGGGCCATCGACGTCATGACGACCGACGTGTGGCGCTCCATCACGACGTGGGGAGCGCCACCGTCGTTCAACATGGGCCTCGACGAGGCCTTGCTGCTCGACCCGAACGCGCCGCCCACGCTGCGCTTCTACTCGTGGAAGCCGGACACGCTCTCGCTGGGCTACTTCCAGCGCTACGAGGACGTCCCGGGGACGAAGACCGCCGGCGCCGTCGTGCGCCGCATCACGGGCGGCGGGGCGATCCACCACGTGAACGAGCTGACCTTCTCCCTCACGGCGCCGCTCACCCACCCGCTCTACCAGGGCCACGTCGGCGAGGGCTACACGCGTGTCCACGCGGCGATCGCGAAGGCGCTGGCCGAGTTCGGGGTGGAGGCGAAGCCGCGGGGCAAGGGCGTCACGCTCGACTCGGACACGCCGGAGACCGGCATGTGCTTCCACAAGTCGAGCTGCGAGGACCTGGTCTGGTCCAACAAGAAGGGCGTGGGCTCGGCCCAGCGCCGCAAGGACGGGCGCGTGCTGCACCACGGCTCGATCAAGCTGGGCACCTCGGCGCGCGAGGGCGACATCGCGACGCTGCGCGAGAG
>CAYGST010000564.1:0-3438 GCA_964352415.1 uncultured Planctomycetaceae bacterium
TTCGTGGCGCTGAGGTTCGTGGCGCTTCGGGGAAGTCGAGTACGGAGGTCGTTCGAAGGTGCGCGGACGTCCCGGCCGAGGTCGGGTGTTCTCTCCAGCGCCCACGCAGTATCGGAAGTTCTCTTGCGTTCGACGACGGCCCAAAGAGCGGCACTACTCGTCAGTTCGATTGACGTGGGGGCCGGGGCCGCGAGGGCCGGCGAGGAGCCCAAAGAGCCGCTCCAGGCGCTGCGAAGGCCGATTCTCGGCCTCGCAGCGCCTGGCGGGCGGCGTCGCCGTCGGGTCAGGCCTGCCCTTGCGCGAGGGAGTAGGCCACCTGTCCGTCGATCTCGCGCAGCCACTCGGCCCCGCAGAGCGGGAAGCGCTTGGACACCGCGCCGAGCACGCCGAGGATCGTGTCCTGGGAGGCGTCGCCCGGGGTCTCGAAGCGCACGCGGTAGTGATTGACGCAGTCCGTGAAGGTCGAGCCCGTCGGCCAGACCTGCGTGCCGCGGTTGGAGATCATCGTCAGGTCGAGGTCCGTCGTCAGGGCCTCCAGCTCCATCGCGAGGGTCTGCGGCGCGAGGTCCGACTCCAGGAAGACGTCGACGCCGCGCAGCGTGTTCGTCTCGGCGATGCGCTTGACGATCATGCGGGGTTCGGAGCGCGGGACGAGGCTCGACAGCGTCGTGCTGCCCGCGGGAGTGCCTGCGCTGCGCAGCTCGCCGAGAAGCATCTCGCGGAAGATCGACGTGCGGAAGCCCTGCGCGTTCTCCGTGCTGTCGCTCCCCTTCTTCAGCGCGAGGAGCGTGCGGTCGAGGGCGTCGTCGATCAGCTGCGCGTGCTCCACGAGGCCGACGTGGCGCAGCATCATCGTTCCGCTGAGCAGCAGCGCGCTCGGGTTGGCGAGGTCTTGACCGCAGATGTCGGGGGCCGTTCCGTGGACCGCCTCGAAGATGCAGACGTGGTCGCCGATGTTGGCGGAGGGGGCGTAGGCGAGGCCGCCGGCGATGCCGGCCGCGAGGTCGGTCAGGATGTCGCCCTGGAAGTTGGGCAGGACGATGACGTCGAACTCGGTGGGGTCGAGGACGAGCTTCATCGCGAGGGCGTCGACGATGACGTCGTCGGCCTCGAGCTGCGGGTAGTCCTTGGCGACGTCGTAGAACGCCTCGAGGAACAGCCCGTCCGTGAGCTTCATGATGTTGGCCTTGTGCGCGCAAGTGATGCGGCGCGAGCCCTTTCGGGCGGCCATCTCGAAGGCGTAGCGGTGGACCTGCTCCGAGCCGGGGCGCGTGATGAAGCGGCGGCACTGCGCGACGTCCGGCGTCTGCATGTGCTCGACGGCGCCGTAGGTGTCCTCGATGTTCTCGCGGACCATCGTGAGGTCGAGGTGCTCGAGCCCGAGGGGGTTCGCGACGCCCGGCAGCGCACGGTAGACGCGCTTGTTGGCGAAGCAGCCCCAGAGCTTGCGCGCCGTGACGTTGACGCTCTTGTAGCCGCCGCCCTTCGGGGTCTCCATCGGACCCTTGAAGAGCATCCCGGTCTCCTCGACCGAGGTGCGCGCCTCGGTGCTGATGCCGGTCTGCTCGCCGGCGAGTGCGACCTCCTTGCCCATGGCGACCGTCTCGAACTCCAGGGGCACGTCGGTGGCGCGGAAGACGTCGAGGACGACGTCCATGATCTCGGGGCCGATGCCATCTCCGGGGGCGACTGTGATCTTCCTCATCTACCTGGACTCCTGTGCGGCTCTTCGAGGGAGCCGGGGTTGGGGGTCTGTTCGTGCCACGTCGGCGTCCCGGTCGAGGTCGCGGGATCGTTCCAACGCGACGGGAGTATCGCTACTCGGGTTGCGTTCGACGAGCGCGCAAGTTGTGGCGCGTCCTGTCAATTAGATTGACTAGGGCGCCCGAGCTCACTCGCCCCGAAGCACGGACACGAGGCGCGCCAGATGACGCTCCGGGCGGAACCGCGCCTCGACGCGGGCCGCGCCGGCCGCTCCGAGTCGTGCTCGGCGCTCCGGGTCGAGCGCCAGGCCCTCCAGGGCCTCGGCCAGCGCCGCGGCGTCCCGGCGCGGGACGAGCTCGCCCGTCGGGTCCTTCGGATTCCTCTGGCCCGTCTCGCCCGGCACGAGCCACTCGCGCACCCCGCCGACGTCGCAGGCGACGACGGGCTTGCCGTGCGCCATGGCCTCGATCCCGACGAGTCCGAACGGCTCGTTCCAGACCGAGGGGAAGACGACGACGTCGCAGGCGGCGTACAGGCCCTCGATCGCGTCGGCCGAGCGCCAGCCGACGAAGCGAGCGCGGTCGTCGAGGCCTTCGGCGCTCGCCTTCTCCTCGAGCCAGCCGCGCGCGGGACCATCGCCGGCGACGAGGAGCCGCGCGGGCGCGGACAGCTGGCGGAGCGCGGTCAGGAGGTAGTCGATGCCCTTGTCGGGCAGGGCGAGCCGCGCCGGCGTGAAGAGTCGCAGGCCGCCGCCGCTCCAGGCGGCGCGCGCCTCGGCGTCCGGGTCCTCGGCGGGGAGCGCCGGCGTGTTCGAGCGCGTGAAGTACGGCAGCACCTCGACGAGGCCGCTCGGGACGCCCGCGCGCAGGAGCTCCGCGCGCATGTAGTGCGAGGCGACGAGCACGCGTGCGCAGCGGCGCGACAGCTCGAGCTCCCGCGTGCGCGCGGCCAGCGCGCGCAGGGGTCCGCGCAGCGACGGCGCGCCGACGATCTTCTGACCCGCGCAGCCGCCGCCGAGCCAGTAGCGCTCGAGGCAGGCCGCGCCGAGCGCGCGCTCGCACAGCTCGCCGTCCTCGAACTGCTTGTTGAGCCCCGGGCAGAACAGCGTGTGGTCCTGGACGAAGCGCACGAGCGGCGGGCCGTCGAGCAGCGCAGCGAGCAGCGACGCGGAGGAGCGCGAGAGCAGGAGCGTCGCGTCGCAGCCTGCGAGCGCGTCGCGCAGCGCGCGCTGGTCGCCCTTGCTGGCGCCGCCCGCCGCGAGGCCTGGCAGGCGCAGGACCTCGCAGCCCAGCCCCGGCGCGGCGCTGGGACCCTCGTCCTCCGCCGCGGAGAGCGCGATCACGCGCACGTCCGCGCCGCGCTCCGTCAGCCCGCGCGCGACCTCGCCGGCATAGCGCTCCGAGCCGCCGACGAGGTCGAAGCGGCCGGTGACGAGGGCGACGCGCACCGAGCGCGGCTCAGCTGCCGATGGTCAGCAGGAACTCGCCGTTGACCTGCGTCTTCTTCATCTTCTGGATGAGCATCTCCATCGCCTCGACCGGGTCGAGCTCGTTCAGCACCTTGCGGAGCATCCAGACGCGCCGGATCTCCTCGGCCTCGAAGAGCAGCTCCTCCTTGCGGGTGCCGGAGCGGTTGATGTCGATGGCGGGGTAGATGCGGCGGTCGGAGATGCGCCGCTCGAGCACGATCTCCATGTTGCCGGTGCCCTTGAACTCCTCGAAGATGACCTCGTCC
>CAYGST010000565.1:0-3435 GCA_964352415.1 uncultured Planctomycetaceae bacterium
TCCCAAGCTGAATGTCGTGGGTTCGAGCCCCATCAGCCGCTCCATCTAACCTCGCTGGACGGGCGGGGTTAGGGCGTCGAGGCTCCGTAGGCCTCCGCCGCGGGCCGGGGCTTGTGCCTACTTGGTGCCTGGAATTCGCGCCGGGCTGGCGGGGCAGCTCGGGCGACGGCGACGGCGCGTGAGGGGAGCGCGGGCTCAGGTCGCTCACGTCTGCCCCGGGGGAACTGGCCTTCGCCCGCCGGGATCGCCGCCCGTCGTGGTCGAGAGGTCCAGCAGGCCGAGCCCGGCCCCCCGTATGCGGAGGTGCAGCGGGACCGTCCGGACCGTCCAGAAGCGCCCGCTCGAGGCCATCGTGCCCGCTCCGCCCTGGACGGTCGTGGCCGTTCGCTTCGGGGTTACCGTCCAGACTCGCGGGCCGACCGTCCAGGGCAGACCCGCCGGAGAATCCCCCGCAAGGCCACTTCTGCGAGCTGCTGGACGGTCTGGACGATGTCGGCGCGTTCTTCGCAGACGCTGAGCGCGTGGTCTCCTTAGCAGGGAGACGGCCGGTCGGGGGCGTGCACTACGAATGCGACGCGGTAAGTGTTTTCGTGAGGGGGACAGGCATTCCAGTTGCGGCTTCGTGCAGCACGGGAACTCCAGACACATCGACGCCAGAAACCTGGGAAGCGGATTGTCGCCGGGCCACGGCCAACCCGGCCGCCGAGTAGCTCATGACTCTATTGCCCTGGAATCCCAGAAACCATTCGTGGGCATCAAATACCGCCTTTTTTGCGCAATGCGGCCACCGCCCCCTCCCTGGTCTCACTTATTTCTATCTCGCCATCAGGCCAGAGCATAGCCCCGTACTTTCCGCTTGAGAGTAGAACGGAGATCGCCGGATTCCCATCGATGGTGTGACTATCAACAATCAACGCCCCCGTCCCAGAGTCGATGATCTTGCGCAACCTCGACATGACCGCTCGAAGCCCAGCTACCAGCTCGCTTATCCTTAAATGCACAGGCTCTCCTCCCAGGCCATCATAGACAACGGCATCCACCTGGCACCCCTTTTCCTCCAGAGCGGCCACAAATTGCTCAATGTCAGTGGGCCCGAATGAGACAACCTGCTGAGCTTCAGATAGCTCCGAACATTCGTACAGGTCAAGGAACGCATTAGCGGCCGCCTCAGTCGAGAATAGTGGGCAGACGCATTGGAGGCCATCAGCAGCACCCCCTGGAGATGGAAGCACCGCCATCAACTCACCGCTGGCTTTGGCCGCAATTGCGTAGGTGACATCTGGCATAGGGAATGACTTCACATTCGCACCCTTCACCCCCAGGTCGCCCGCCAAGGACCTGGGAGGAAAGATGCGGTCGCCTACGTCAGCACGCGGGGCTGGCGGAAGCCCCCCTGTCATAGGATAGATAAAGGCCCTTCCAACATCCCGCATGCTACTTTCCGACCATAGCCCCAGCACCACCCGCGGTCGGTCAACGAACAGCCCGGGGATAAAAAATCTTGCCAAATCAATATCAACCGGCGAGACACCCTCGCCCGCCAACGCCTTTCTTATCACTTCGCGGACAACCCCTGCAAGCAGGTCAGCAGCCTGCAGCCCCATGCTCTCCTTAGAATCCATCAGCTGGAATTCAACTATCGACTTGAGGGCGTTAACCCCAACGTCTGCACCTATGGGCGGTGGCCAGTCCCGGCCCATTCCCTTGCCAATATTAAAAACTGCCCGAAGGCCATCCTCGTATTGAGCATGAGCGTCGTGCACCACCCTCAGCCGGCCAATTCCCAATTCCCGGCACAACTGCTCCGCCATGGACAGAAGCGAAACCAAGCAGGGGATGTTAAGTGTTGATGCAGCCGGCCCCAATGGCGACGCCCAGGACTCGGCCTTGGCCAGCTCTTCGAGCTCCGCCCGGCAGCCCATCAACAGCCCAGAGAATTCTGGCCCCAAGGTAGGCCTGACGGCCTGCGCCACGGCCTCAATGGCCTGGTGGAGCGCCTCGGCATCTGCAGACTGAAGCGCACTGGAGAACCGCGCAAGCGTAGCTTCATCAATAGCCTCGGCCACTCCGTTAGCAAACTCCTGCTTCACCTCCGCCGACCCAGAGAAGCGATTCCCAACACCTGCGTTATAATGGGGGTCGATGCAAAGGTCGACGATCTTTGCAGCGAGACAGTATCGCTTCTCAGCAAAAACGACTATCGGAAGGGCGCCGATGCCCGCCAGGGCTGCGAATAGATCGGCAACAATCCTCTTTGACGAGTCACGCTTCAGTGCCGCGGTAGCCTTGAGTTCAGCAGCTTGGTGAAAGTGCTCCCGCCTAACCCTCTCGACTGCCTCCCACACCCTAAGAACGATATCCTTCCTCACTACCCAACCGGCGAGAGCAAAGACCGGCTGACGTGGATCAAGGTAGTTTGATCCGGTGCTGCCAGATTCATCTATGTAGAGAACTGCGTCGTGGTTCGCGCCTTCATCAGTTTCAGCCATCACCTCTCCTCCCCTGCCCGGACATGGAACCCACACTTTCCGTCGCGCCCCACGGCCCACTCGATGCTCTACGAACATCGCCGTGGGCCGAAGTGAAGGGCATGTCAACGCGTTCGCCTCACAGCCCCCGCCCGATCTACGAAACGCACCTATCGAAGCCCAACTCCTTGGCCCTGAGTGAGAGGCGATGCACGCTGCCCACTCGGGACTCGTCGGCTTCAGGCCTGCCACCAAGGAGCTCAATCTCCCGGAAAGTCCTAATTAACAACCTCTCGACATACTCTATCTGCCTCTGCGCGCGCTCAGCCTTCGCGCCAACCTGACTTTTAAGCTCGGTGGCCGAGATCCCCTTACTCTCGGCGATGAGGACATGAAGCTCAAGCTGCGACATGCGATCAAACTCCGAGTTCATTGCGCGGAGCATGGGAGACAGGGGTAGAAGGTGGGGGTGCAACTTGAGCGCCACAAGATCTGCGGCAAATGCACCCTGCAAAGCGCCGAACCCATCAGGGAGGAAGTAGATGCCTGGTGTCCTGCCTCCCTTCAAGTGGGCGGATATTTGCTCGAGCGTCGCCCACTCCTGCACAACTAGCCTTCGAGCAGTTGCGACTACACCACGCCGGCGATAGCGCTTTGCAGCCAGGCCGAATACAGCGGCAACCAGCATTGAGCTGAGAAACCCCAGAAAGGCGCCGAGATAGATTTCTAGGAAGGGGCTCACCGGCTAGCTTGTAGGAATTAGCCACCCGCCGGGGCCATCACGGTCAGGCATTGACCGCACTAGGGCTGCCACGGTAGTGCGCTCATCAACTGTGGCCATCGCCTCACTCCATCTCCCTCAGGAATAGAACGCCCACCTCCCATCGCGCCCCGGCTCCCCACCACGGCCCGCGAACAACGCGACTCGCAGCTCTCGTGATCGGCTCCGTGGGCGCATGGCCTCACC
>CAYGST010000566.1:0-3422 GCA_964352415.1 uncultured Planctomycetaceae bacterium
GGACGTGGCGACGGCGCGCGAGCTCGGGCGCGGGGCAGCCGAGAGCGCCAGAGCGCTGTCCGCCGCGGTCGCCAAGGCGCCGAGCTTCGCGCCCCTCGAGGCGGCGGAGGCGAGCTGGGCGACGCCCTACGAGATCGATCCGTTCTCGGTGCCGCTCGCGGACAAGCTCGACCTGCTGCGCTCCGCGGAGGCCTCGATGGAGGGCGCGCCGGCGACGGTCGTGCGCGAGGCGCGCTGCGGTAGCCGGCGCGAGGAGCAGTGGCAGGCGTCGTCCGAGGGCGCGCGCCTGCACCAGGTGCTGCTGCGCACGGGCGGCGGGATGTCGTCGACGGCGGCGGCCCACGGCCAGGTCCAGCGTCGCAGCTACCCCGCGAGCTTCGAGGGCAACTACAAGTCCGGCGGCTGGGAGCACGTCCTCGCGATGGACCTCGCCGCGCAGGGCGCGCGCGTGCGCGACGAGGCCGTTGCTCTGTGCTCCGCTCCGGCCTGTCCGTCGGGGACGCGCACGCTGGTGCTCGGCGGCAGCCAGCTGATGCTCCAGATTCACGAGTCGGTCGGCCACCCGAACGAGCTCGACCGCGTGTTCGGCCACGAGGTCGACCTCGCGGGCTCGTCCTTCGCGACCACCAACCTGCTCGAGGGCTTCCGCTACGGCTCGGAGCACGTGAACCTCGTCGCGGACTCGACGATCGAAGGCGGCCTCGACACGCGCGGCTTCGACGACGAGTGCGCGCCCTCCAAGCGCTTCCCCGTCGTCGAGAAGGGCCTCTTCCGCGGCTACCACACGAGCCGCGAGTGGGCGGGTCGCCTCGGCGAGTCGGAGAGCCGCGCCACGGCGCGCGCAGAGGGCTACTTCCACCCGCCGATCGTGCGCATCACGAATCTCTCGCTGATGCCGGGCGACTGGCGCTTCGACGACCTGATCGCCGACTGCGAGGACGGCGCGATCTTCGCAGACACGGTCAAGATGTGGTCGATCGACCAGCGCCGACTGAACTTCCAGTTCACCTGCGAGGCCGCCTGGGAGATCCAGGGCGGCAAGCTCGGACGCCTGCTGCGCAACCCGACCTACCAGGGCACGACCCCCGAGTTCTGGCGCAGCTGCGATGCGATCTGCGGGCCGGAGGAATGGGAGCTCTGGGGCGTCGTCAACTGCGGCAAGGGCAACCCGATGCAGGTGGCCGAGATGAGCCATGGCGCCGCGCCCGCCCGATTCCGCAACGTGGCCTTCGTCGGTCCCGAAACCGACTAGAGCGCCCGAAATCCAGCCCCCAACGTCCCGAACACGGCACCTGGCCCCGCGCGGGCCGTTTGCCGCTCCGGGTCCGGGGTCCACCACCCGATCCCAGACTCGCACCTCACGCGTTTCGAACCCTCTAGAAGGAGACCTCTCCGATGCTGCTTCCCCTCTGTCTGCTCCTCCCGCTCGCCCAGGACGGTGGTCAGGCCGCGCCCGCTCCCGAGTTCAAGCCCCTGCTCGCCATGCGCTGCGGCGGCGCCGAGTCGTGGTTCGTCGACGAGAAGGACCAGGCGCTCTTGCGCGCCCTCCAGATGTTCGACGACCGGCTGAACGAGCTCCCTGGCGAGATCCCGGACTTCGAGGTGCCGCCGCCGGCGCTGCGCCTGTTCACGCGTCTGTTCAGCGGCCCCATGTCGCTGACGGTCGGCATGAGCTCGCAGGAGGTGCCTGGCATGCCGATGCCCTTCGCCGGCGAGCTGCGCCTGACCCAGGGCTCCTCGGGTGACGCCGCGGCGAACGTCACGGACATCGTCAACCTGATGGCCGAGTTCGGCGTGGCGCTCGACGCGCCGGCTGCGGGCGCTGGCTACACGCTGCCGAGCCCGGTCCCGATGTGGATGGGCGAGAGCGGCGAGGACGTCTACGTCCGCCTCGGCATCGAGGGCGGCGCTCCGGCGCCGGACCAGGCCGCGCTCCTGCCGAACGGCGCCACGGCGTACTTCACCGGGATGATGGCCTACGGCGAGTTCCTCGACGCCGTCACCGAGGCGTCCGGCGGTGATGAGGACCTCGACGAGATCCAGGAGGTGCTCGGGCTGCTCGGCATCGACGCGCTGAACTTCGAGTTCGCGGCGGGCACGGACGACGAGCGCGGCTACGCCGTGATGCGCATGCCTGGCTGGGCCGCCGTCGGCCAGGAGTCCGGCCTCCTGTCCTCCGAGGCGCTCTCGCCGGAGATCGTCACCGCGATCCCCGAGGACGCGACCTGGGCCATGGCCTCGTCCATGGACCTCGGCGCCATGGTCGAGACCTACGCGGACATGCTCCAGACACTCGGCGGCGACGACGAGGACCTCCTGGCGCTGATCGAGTCGGAGACCGGCCTGAACATCCAGCAGGACCTGATCGCACCGTTCGGCGGCCAAATGGCTCTCTATGCGTCGGATTCGACCGGCGGCGGCGGGATGCTGTCCACGGTCGCGGTCGTCGAGATCGGAGACGCGGAGGCCTGGAGCGCGAGCTGGTCGCGACTGGAGAAGGCGATGGCCAAGCTCGGCCGCGAGGAGGCCATGGGCTACGTGCGCATGTCGAGCTTCGCGGACGCCGGGCAGGAGTACGACGTGCTGTCGTTCCCCGGCCTCCCGATCCCGCTCGAGCTGTGCGTCACCACGACCGGCAAGTTCGCGGTCTTCGGAGTCACTCCGCAGGCGGCGCAGGCGGCGGTCTACCAGCTCACGGTCAGCGACCGGAGCCTGCTCGACAACCAGGACTTCAAGAACCAGCTGCCGCCGCAGATGCAGAACGCGCGCGTCATCTCCTGGATGAACACGCCCCGCCTGATGCAGGACGGCTACGGGACCCTGAGCCTGATGTGCTCGGCGGTCTCCAATGCCATGCGCTCGCCGAGCGACGCATCCCGCGAGCCGGGCATGCTGCTGCCGTCCTATCCGGAGCTGCGCGCCGGCGCCATGGGCATGGTCTCGGTCGGCCGCGTCGACGGCGAGGACTACGTCGAGGAGTCGCGCTGGGACCGCTCGCAGCTCGTCAACCTGGCCGGGATGATCGGGTACATGTACGACTCGCCGATCGGCTTCCTCGTCATGGCGGGCGTCAGTGCTTCGGCGGCGGTGCCGCAGATCATGAACCAGCAGGGTCAGGCCGAGCTCGCCGTCGCCGAGGCGCGGCTCGCCGAGCTCGAGCTCGAGCGCCAGATGGAGGAGGACCTCTACCTCGGGATCGAGCGGATCTACGCGGCGCTGGACCGCTTCGCGGCGAACAACGAAGGCCGCTATCCCGCTTCGCTCGAGGTCCTCGTCCTCCTGGACGAGAACGGCGCGAGCTACCTGGAGCGATCCGACCTGGTCGACCCCTGGGGCGATGCCTACCTCTACGAGCCGCCGGCGAGCGAAGGCGACGAGCCCTACGTCACGTTCCAGGAGTAGCGAGCTCTGGAACGGGTCGC
>CAYGST010000567.1:0-2256 GCA_964352415.1 uncultured Planctomycetaceae bacterium
GAGTCCGGCTGCGCGGGCGCGTCCGGGGCTTCCCGTCCGGATTGCGGGCCGGGGAACGCCCCAAGATACCCGGCCCCGGGGTCCGCAGCGCGGGCCAGCGGCGGCGGGACACGCAGACGCGGCCTCGGTTGGAGCCACCTCGGCCAGGGCAGTAGGATCGATCGCCCCACGCCCCCGATCCCCGCGCTCCGTCGTGAACTCCATGCTGCACACCGCCGTCCTGCTCTCGCTCCTTGCCTGCTCCGCTCCTCCCGAGGCCGCGCCCGAGGCCCTGACCGCGCCAGCTGCGCTGGCGGCTCCGGCCGTGACTCCGGCCAGCTCGCCGGCCTCCGCACCGACGCCGGCCGCGACTCCCCAGGGTGGCGGAGTCAAGACGCCGAGCGAGCACCTCGGGCGCGAGCTCGGGGCGGACTTCACGCTGACGGACTGGGCTGAGGTCTCGAGCTACTACCGCCACCTCTCCGAGGCGTCGCCGCGGGTCCGGACGACGAAGGTCGGCGAGTCGACCGAGGGGCGCGACTTCCTGCTGTCGATCGTCTCGAGCAGCTCGAACCTCGCCCGGCTGGACGAGCTGAAGCGCTACGCCGCGACGATCGCCGACCCGCGCGGCGCGAGCGAGGCGGAGCTCGCGACCGCGATCGAGAAGGGCAAGCCGTTTCTGTTCGTGTCGCTCGCGATGCACGCGACCGAGTGCGCAGGGACGCAGTTCGGCATGGGCTTCACGCACACCCTCGCCACGAGCGAGGCGGAGCCGTGGAAGAGCGCGCGCGAGAACTGCGTCGTGTTCGTGATCCCGTGCATGAACCCGGACGGGCTCGATCACGTCACGAACTGGTACCGCGAGACGGTGGGGACGCCGTACGAGTCGACGGGGCTCCTGAAGCTCTATCAGTACTACGCGGGCCACGACAACAACCGCGACTGGTTCATGCTCACGCAGAACGAGACGCGCATCACGAGTGAGCTGCTCTACAAGACCTGGCACCCGCAGGTCTACTGGGACGTGCACCAGCAGGGTTCGACACGCGAGCGCTTCTTCGTGCCGCCCTTTCGCGACCCGCTCAACCCGAACCTCGACCCGTCGATCATCGCCGGTATCGACGTGCTCGGGAGTCGGACGCTGCTGGACCTGACGCGCGCCGGCTTGACGGGCGTCTCGACCGGGGTCTCGTACGACATGTGGTGGAACGGCGGCAACCGCAACGTGCCGGTGCGCCACAACATCATCGGGCTCCTGACCGAGGCCGCCTCCGCGAACCTCGCGTCGCCGATCTTCCTCTCGATCGATGACCTGAACGCGCCGCGCGGGCTCGGTGGCTACGCGCCGTCGAATCGCTTCCCGGCGCCGTGGCCGGGCGGCTGGTGGCGCATTCGCGACATCATCGAGTACGAGCAGGCCTTCGGCAGCTCGCTGCTCGGGAGCCTCTCGCGGGAGCCGGGCGTCTGGCTGCAGAACGCGCTCGAGGCCTCGCAGCGCGCGCTCGAGATCAATGGCCAGACCGCGCCGCGGGCGTGGATCCTGCCCAGCGACAACCGCGACCCGGATGCGGTGCGGCGCCTCGCCGACGTGCTGATGCGCACCGGCGTCGAGCTGCACGTCGCGGAGACGCCGATCAGCGCGGACGGCCGCACGTGGCCCGCGCGCTCGATCGTGATCCTGCGCGAGCAGCCCTACGGCAATCACGTGAAGGACCTGTTCGAGGTGCAGCGCTACCCCGACGGCGACTCGCCCTACGACGTCGCCGGCTGGACGCTGCCGTTCCTGCTCGGCGTCGAGCGGGTCGAGACGATGGCGGTTCCGGAGACGCGACTCCTGCGCGTCACCGACGTCGACGCGGCGCTCGCCGGCTTCGGGGGCGACCCTCGGATCGCCGAGGTCGAGGGTGCGATCGACAGCGTGCACGCGAGCGGCGCCTGGTCGCGTCTGTACGCCGCGGGCGCGGACGCGGACCTCGTCCTGACGGACGGGCTGACCGAGGGTGGGCTCGTCTTCCGCCGTCAGGACAATCCGAACGCGCGCAACGCTCGGATCGATAGCGGCGCGCGCGTCGGCCTCTACTCGCCGTGGTCGGGCTCGATGGACGAGGGCTGGATGCGCTACGTCTTCGACAGCCAGGAGGTGCCCTACGTCAGCGTGCGGAACGAGATGCTGCGCGCGGGACGCCTGAGCGACTTCCTCGACGTGCTCGTGATTCCGAGCATCTCCTCCGGCCAGCTCGATCGCGGTCGCAGGCCGGGCAGTGTTCAGCCGGAGTA
>CAYGST010000567.1:2266-3416 GCA_964352415.1 uncultured Planctomycetaceae bacterium
GAGTACGCGCGCGGCGTGGACGCCGAGGGCGCCGTCGCGATCGAGGAGTTCGTGCGCGGGGGCGGCACGCTCGTCACGTTGGGCTCGTCGAGCGACTACGCGATCGAGCTGTTTCAGCTCCCGCTCGTCGACGTCACGCGCGGCGAGGAGGCCGGCGAGTTCAGCTGCCCCGGCAGCGTGCTGCGCACCGTACCGCGCGACCACGCGCTGACCGCGGGCCTGCCGCCGTCGCTGCCCGCGTTCTTCTCGCGCTCCAGCGCTTGGCGCGAGATGACCGACGACGAGAAGAAGGAGAGCGGCCGAGGCTCGGACCCCGACCAGCTCGACCTCTTGCTCGAATACGCGCCGACGCGCGTCCTGATGTCCGGCTGGATCCGCGAGCCGGAGGTCATCGAGGGCAAGGCGGCCTGGGTGCTCGCCCGGCACGGTGAGGGCCGCGTGCACCTGTTCGGCTTCCGTCCGCAGTACCGGGGCTGGGCGCAGGCCACGTTCCAGCTGGTGCACCGCGCTGCGCTGCTGCGCGACGAATGAGCTGGGTCAAGTCCAGCCTCGCGATCGCGCTTTGCGTTGCGAGCTCGATGGGAGGCCTCAGTGGCTGTGGCGGCGGGCGCTTCGCCCGCCCGCCGCAGCCGGAGGCCGAGCCGGAGTTCAGGCGGCTGCGCAAGCAGGACCCGAAGTCGGGGACGGTCGTGCGCTCGTGGACGGTGCTCGTCTACGAGGACGGGCACAGCGTCAAGCATGGTAGGGACGAGCGCTGGTATCCGAGCGGTGCGCGGCTGTCCGAAGCGAGCTTCCGCTACGGCGAGCCGATGGGGGAGCTGAAGCGCTGGTACGCGAACGGGCAGCTGCGGTCGGAGTCGAGCTACGGGCCGCGGGGCGAGCTGACGCCGATGCGTTTCTGGCACGAGAACGGCCAGCTCTCGGCGGAGGGCACGGCGCGGCACGGGCGGCGTGAGGGCTACTGGCGCTTCTGGTTTCCAGACGGCGCGCCGCGCGAGCGCGGGGGCTACGTCGACGGGGAGCGCACGGGGCTGTGGACGCTCTACTGGGAAGACGGCTCCGTGCAGTCGACTGGGCGCTTCGAGGACGGCGAGCGCGTTGGGCCGTGGGAGCATCATGAGCCGGGTCGAGCGTTCGATGGGGAGCCGGC
>CAYGST010000568.1:0-3408 GCA_964352415.1 uncultured Planctomycetaceae bacterium
GTTTGGAATCAGCTTGACGTGATTAAGCTTCTGCTTGAGCGAGGTGCTCCGGTTGATGCTGATTCTCGTGTCTATGAGGCGCCGGTAGATGTTGCGGAATTTGTTGGATTCTCGAGCGCTGTCGAGGTTATTCAGGGTCTTGGCGGAGGGGGTGGCGGGAGGCTCCGTAGCAAGCCTGGTTGGTTGCCGCCTATGATTCTTGCTTCAAGCGAGGGCTATACGGACCTTGTGATTGACATGATTGACGAGGGCTACTCGATTCATCATGAGGACTTCGCAGGCCGAACGCCCTTGTACTGGGCATTGCAGAGTGGCCAGGCTGCGACGGCGGAGGCTCTACTTGATGCGGGGGCATCGTGTGACTCTCCATCGGGTGCCCTGGACGTTGTGCAGGTCGCTGCCTGGTCGGGTGACGTTGATACCCTAGACCTCATCATTCACTCGAGGCCAGAGTGTGTGGGTGATGCGGAGGTGGGCCAATCGCTTTTGCATGTAGCCGCCGGTTCGTGCTTGGTTGGCGCTGATATGGTCCACTATCTTGTGGGCCGGGGAGGGGATCTGCGGCGTCGTGATTCACGTGGGCTTACGGCTCTCGATATTGCGCTTGGGCTAGACTGCATGTTTGGCAATGCGGAGGTTGTTGCGTGTATTCGGTCATTGCTAGGGGGGGGGTGACCGTTCGGCCTCCGGCTTCTCCCCTAGGCTTTATTGGCGTATTGTAGGTGTGTGGGGCCTTGCCGCGTTTTTATATGCCGTTTTGTTGTTGGTCTCACTAAGGCGCCTGCCTCGTCGCATTCGTGGTGCACGCCCCTGATTGACCTGATCTCGTTCCAATTCGAAGGCGACAGGAAGTCCGATGAGTACGGTAATCGGACCCTACTGGCCGCTCGACGACCCCCTGGCAACCGTTCCGCAGTACGAGTCCGGTCATCCCATGTCGGACGACGGTTGACCAAGGCGGTCGACGTCGTTCTCAGGCCTGGTCGGCTTGCTCAGCGGCCCACGCCCACGGGGTGAGGCGGTGGATCTCACTTGCCGGCGTCGTGTCGACGCGGACGAGCACGTCCTCGAGGTAGCGCTCGGGGTCGACGTCGATCGCCTTGCATGCCGCGATGAGCGAGAAGATCGCGGCGCCGACGCGGCCTCCGCGTTCGCTGCCGAAGAAGAGCCAGTTCTTCCTGCCCACGACGACGTGGCGCAGTGCGCGCTCGGCGTCGTTGTTGTGAATCTCGAGTGCCGGCACGTCGACGAAGAGCGACAGCGGCTGCCACTGGTTCTCGATGTACGTGAGCGCCTTGCCGAGTGGACTCCTCGGCAGCGTGGCGCGATCGGATCGCAGGGTCTGGGCGACCGCGTCGATCTTCGCGAGCGCGCGCCGGCCGAGGCGCGGACGCACTTCTGCTCGGAGCTCATCGCGGTCGAGCCCGCGTGCTTCCGCTCGTCGCTTGATCGCACGCTCGATCCAGAAGAGTCGACCGATGGCACGCAAGAGCGGCACCGCTCCCCTCGTCCCGGTGTCGAGCGCTTCCTTCGCCTTCCGGCGCGCGTGCGCCCAGCAGCCGCCGCGGCGAATGTCGTTCGTGCGCACTGTCTCGTCGTAGCCCGAGTAGCCGTCGGTGAGCAGCGCCCCCGACCAGCCGCCGAGAAAGCCGCTCGGGCCGGCGCGAGCGCGTGTCATCGTGAAGTCGAACACCCAGCGACCGCCGACGCCGTAGCACCAGATGTAGGCCTTCTTCGAGCCCTTGCGGTCTTCGAGGCGCACCGTCACCGGCGTTTCGTCGGCGTGCAGGATCGGCTCGGTAAGCAGCTCCTCGCGCATCTGCTTCAGGATTGGCTCCGCCACGAACTCGCCGACGCGCAGGACCATGTCCCACATCATCGACTTCTTCAGCGGGATTCCGTTGCGCTTGAAGATGCCCTCCAAGCGGTTCAGCGGCAGATGATCCGCGTACTTCGCGACGGCGACGTGCGGGTACACCGACGCCGGTGCTCGGTTGGCACAAGCTGGTGTGCGGTAGCGCGACCGTCGAGTCCTCCTTCACCGCGCTGCTCGATGGGGAGCGCATCGACCTCGTCTGGACCGACCCGCCCTACGGCGTGAGCTACGAGGGCGGCACGGAGGACGCGCTCACGATCCAGAACGATGACCTGCAAGGCGCTGAACTGGAGTCCTTCCTGCGAGACGCGTTCAGGGGCGTGGTCGCCGCGACGAAGCCAGGGGCCGCGTGGTACGTCGCCGCGCCGGCCGGGCCAAACTTCCTGCCGTTCGCTCAGGTGCTCTCAGACCTCGGCGTGTGGCGCCAGACGCTCCTCTGGGTCAAGGACTCGCTCGTGCTCGGCCGCAGCGACTTCCACTACCGCCACGAGGCGATGCAGCTCCGCGACTCGATCCTCGTCGCGGAGCTGGCCTTGGGGCGACTGCGGGGGCTCGCGCTCGCCGCGGACTGAGCCGTCGCGGCGCAGTCCAGCGTCGCGCTGGCTACTCCGGGTCCTTCTTGGACTTGGGCGACTTGCTGGAGTACATCGCGAAGAACCCCACGGCGGCGAGGATCATGCCGGTGATGAAGACGAGCGTGATGGCGCTGTCGTTGCCGAAGGTGACGCAGATCGCGCCGACTCCGGTCAGGAGGCATCCGCCCAGGAACACGGCCTGGTCGTTGCTCACGGCCTATTCCTTGGCCTTGCCGTAGGCCCACGCGGGCTGGGACTCGAGGTGGGCACGGGCGGCGACCTCGGCGGCGGGGCGCTCCATCTTCTGCACGCCCATGAAGAAGCCGCGGATCGTGCCCTCGAGGACGTCCTCGAACGGGCGCAGGCGGCCGCTCTCGTCCGTGCAGTGGTCGCAGTACATCTCGCCTTCCTTGGGCTCGGTGAGGGGCATGCCACAGGACTGGCACTGCTGCAGCACGAGCGGGGAGTAGACGGCGATGCGGTAGCCCTGCGGGTCCGCGATCATGAAGTTGCGCAGGCCGTAGAACTCGTTCTTCGGCTCGCAGGCGGGCTGGCCGCCGTTGGCCTTGGCGTGGGCGTGCACGGCGTCGACGTCGTCGACGCGCAGGTAGACGACGACCCCGCCGCCCGCGACCTTGCGGAAGTCCGAGATGGAGTCGTTGTAGAACTGCATCTCGGGACCGCCGGGGCAGTCGGCCGCCTGGCCGAGCATGATCGTCTGGCCAGCGAGGTGCAGGCTGGCCCACTGGGGCGCCTCGGGGCTCGGCCACGTGCCGCCCAGATCGAAGCCGAGCACATCCCGGTACCAGCGGATCGAGTCCAGGACGTCCGTCGTGTACAGGTGCACCGACATCGGGTGCTGCTCCGGCTGCTGCTGGCTCATGACCTCTCCTCGAATCGGGCGCGCCCGTGAAGACCATCGTGGTCGGCGTCGTCGACTACGTCGAGCGCGGGGAC
>CAYGST010000569.1:0-3394 GCA_964352415.1 uncultured Planctomycetaceae bacterium
GCACCCAACCGTCCCCAGGGAACACGTTCGCCCTCATCGGAGATTGGTCGGCGAAGGTCCTGCGAACGAGTAGTCCGGTACGGCCCCCGTGCCTGGCTCCGGAATCTCGTACTCAGCGCAGCCCGATGCCCCCGTCGAGCGGCAGCGTCGCGCCCGTGATCGCCGCGGCGGCGTCGCTCGCGAGGAAGGCGACGGCGTGGGCGATCTCCTGCGGCGTGCCCGGGCGGGCCGCCGGCGTCGCGCGGGTCAGGTCGGCGCGGGTCGCTGCGGAGATGTTGGCGAGCGCGCGCTCGGTGCCGACGAGGCCCGGCTCGACCAGGTTGCAGGTCACGCCGAAGCGCGCCGCCTCGACCGCGACCGCGCGGGTCAGGCCTTCGAGGCCCGCCTTGGCCGTCGAGTAGGCGACCTGATTCGCCGCGCCGAGGCTGCCGGCGACCGAGCCGACGTGGACGATGCGGCCCCAGCCGCGCGCCTTCATGCCGCCGAGGACGTGGCGCGCGAGGCGCAGCGCCGCGGCGAGGTCGACCTCGAGCACGTCGGTGATGTCGGCGAGCGCCACGTCCTCGAGCGGCGCGTACGGCGCGAAGACCGCCGCGTTGCCGACGAGGACATCGACGCGTTCGCAGACGGCGTCGAGCGCGTCGAGCAGCGCGAGCTCGCGGACGTCGCCCGGGAGCGCCAGCGCTTCGCCGCCCGACTCGCGCACCGAGGTCGCGACGGTCTCGAGGCGCTCGGGGCTGCGGCCGACGAGCACCACGCGCGCGCCACGCGCCGCCAGCTCGCGCGCGACCGCCGCGCCGATGCCCGTGCCCCCGCCCGTGACGAGGGCGGTGCGGCCGGCGAGCCCGGTGGCAGCGCCGGCGCTCACGCGGCTCCCCTCGTCACGACGGCACTCTTCACGCGGACTCGGTCGCTCCCGCGAGGCCGAGCTCCGCGGCGTGCTCGCGCAGCGCGTCGATGATGAACTGGATGTGCTCGGTCGGATCGACGCCGAGCAGCTCCATGCCCGCCGTGACCTCCTCGCGCTCGACGCCCGCGGCGAAGCTCTTCTGCTTGAGCTTCTTCTTCACCGACTTCGGCGTCAGCGTCGTGATGCCGTCGGGGCGCACCATGCAGCAGGCGCCGACGAAGCCCGTCAGCTCGTCGCAGGCGAGCAGGGCCTTGTCGAGCAGCGACTCGTAGGGCACGCCCCACTTCGTGTAGTGAGCGGAGATCGCGTGGGCGAGCTCGGGTTCTGAGCGCTCGCGCAGCCAGGCGACGATGCGCTGCGGGTGCTCCTCGGGCCAGGCCTCGTAGTCGGCGTCGTGCAGCATGCCGGCGAGCCCCCAGCGCTCGACGTCGGCGTCGCCCGCGCCGTAGCGCTGGGCCGCCGCGCGCATCACGACCTCGACGGCGCGCGCGTGGTAGCGCAGCGGGTCGCCCTTCGTCCACTCGCAGAGCTGAGCCCAGCCCTCGTCGCGCGTCATACTCATGGCGATCTCCGTGTGCCTCGCGGAGCTCAGTCGTTGCGAACGTGGGTCAACCAGCCGTGGCGGTCCTCGACGCGGCCGTTGACGAGGTCGAAGTACGCGGCCTGCAGCCGCTTCGTCACCGGGCCGGGCGTGCCGTCGGCGACCGGCGTGCGGTCGACCGAACGCACCGGCGTGACCTCGGCGGCCGTGCCCGTGAAGAAGACCTCGTCGGAGGTGTAGAGCATCTCGCGCGGGACGCGCTGCTCGACGACCTCGATGCCGACCTCCTGCGCGAGCGTGATCGCGCAGTCACGCGTGATGCCCGGCAGGATCGAGCCGCCGACCGGCGGCGTCAGGATCTTGCCCTTGCGCACGAAGAAGATGTTCTCGCCGCTGCCCTCCGAGACGTAGCCGTCGACGTCGAGCACGACGCCCTCGGCGTACCCGTGACGCTTCGCCTCCATCACGACGAGCTGCGAGTTCAGGTAGTTGCCCGCGGCCTTGGCCATCGCGGGGTGCGTGTCGGGCGCCATGCGGCGCCAGCTCGAGACGCCGACGTCGACGCCGTTCTCGATCGCCTCGCTGCCCATCAAGGCGCCCCACGGGAACGCGGCGATGGCGACCTCGACCGGCCCGTTCGTCGGGTCGACGCCGAGCTCGCCGTAGCCGCGGAAGGCGAACGGCCGCACGTAGCAGGACTCGAGCCCCGAGTCGCGCACGGTCTCGATGACGCCCTGCACGATCTCCTCGTGCGTGAACGACATCGGCATCTGGATGATCTTGCAGGAGTCGAAGAGCCTATCGACGTGGTCCTCGAGCGCGATCAGCGCCGGCCCCTTCGGCGTCGCGTAGGCGCGCAGCCCCTCGAACACGCCGCTGCCGTAGTGGATCACGTGGGACAGCACGTGCACCTGGGCCTGGTCCCAGGGGACCAGCTGGCCGTTGAACCAGATCCGCTCGGAGGGGGTCACCTTCATGGGCGGAAGGATAACGGATGCGCACCCGTGGCGGGCGCGTGGGTCGCGGCTCCGCGGTGATCGGTGAGGCTCCGCGCAGCGCCTTCAAAGCGACAGCGGCCGCCCGGCATCGAAGCCGAGCGACCGCTGTGTCCGTGGTGGCCTCGTCGGCCGCAGGCTCAGCTGACTTCCCAGGTCTCCCCGGCGTAGATCATGCTCTCGAGCTCGCCCGCGCCCTTCTTCTCGATCGCCGCGGCGACCTGGGCGTTGACCTCGTCCTCGAAGATCGTGTCGGGGACCGCGCGCAGGATACCGATCGGGTTCGGCAGGTCCGGGTCGTGGTCGAGGGTCGACATCAGGAAGGCCTGCGAGGGCGAGGGCACCGTCGGGTCCCAGACGTCGGCCTCCTCGGCCGTGCAGCGCACGATCGTGCCGCCGTCCCAGCGCAGCCCTTTGTCGTGCTCCTTGCCGTAGACCATCCTCTCGCCGGGAATCAGGTCGATCGTGCGATCGTCCCTCACGCTCTTCTCGGCGACGTCGTCGAAGCAGCCGTCGTTGAAGATCACGCAGTTCTGGTAGATCTCGATGAACGACGTGCCCTTGTGGGCCGCGGCGGCCTTGAGGGTCGCCTGCATGTGCTTCATGTGCGTGTCGATCGTGCGCGCGACGAAGGTCGCGTTGCAGCCGAGCGCGAAGCTGAGCGGGTTCAGCGGGCGGTCGACCGAGCCCATCGGCGAGGTCTTCGTCCGCAGGCCGACCGGCGAGGTCGGCGAGTACTGCCCCTTCGTGAGACCGTAGATCTCGTTGTTGAAGAGCAGGATGTTGAGGTCCACGTTGCGGCGCAGGATGTGGATCATGTGGTTGCCGCCGATGGACATGCCATCGCCGTCACCGGTCACGAGCCACACGCTGAGATCCGGGTTGGCCGCCTTCACGCCCGTGGCGAACGCCGGAGCGCGGCCGTGGATCGTGTGGAACCCGTAGGTG
>CAYGST010000570.1:0-3387 GCA_964352415.1 uncultured Planctomycetaceae bacterium
TGGCGCCTCATCCGCATGGAGGGCAAGAAGCCCTGCGACAAGGGCTGGCCGGACGCGACCGACACCTCGCCCGAGGAGATGCAGCAGTTCGCCGCCCAGGGGAACGTCGGCGTTGTCACGGGGGGCGCTTCCGGCGTCATCGTCATCGACGACGACACGGAGGAGCAGAACGCCGCCGAATTGCTCGGCCTGCCCCTGACCTGGACCGTCATCACGGGGTCGGGGAAGAAGCACCACTACTTCGCTGCGCCCAGCGAACCGATCAAGAACTCGAACGGCGCGCTGCTGCCGAAGGTCGACGTGAAGGGTGACCGCGGCGCGGTCGTGGCCGCCGGATCCAGGCACCCCGACACCGGCGAGCACTACCGGTGGGAAGAGGGCGCAGCCCCGTGGGACCTCCCGCTCGCGAGCCTTCCCACCAACCTCCTGGGCCGCCTAACAGAGACAGCCCGCCCGAAGTCGAACCACCAGGCAAGCCGCCGACCGGCGGAGCCGACAGAGCGCCGAAAGAGGTACGCGCTCGGTGCCTTGTCACGAGCCGCGGATCGGGTCGCCGACGCGTCGAAGGGCAGGCGGAACGAAACGCTCAACAAGGAGGCGTTCGCCATGGGCACCTATGTTGGGGCGGGGCTCCTCCACGAGGAGATGGTGATCGAGGAGCTAGAAGGTTCCACCGTGGCTGCGGGGCTTACCTACGAAGAGGCTCACAAGACGGTCCTGAGCGGGCTCTCGGCGGGCAAGCAGCACCCGGACTTCCTCGAGCGCCTGGACGAGAACGTGGAGGTTGATCGGACCGCCGCGGCAGACTGCCGCGACACCGCGCGGGAAAACCACATACCGGTCATCACAATTCAGCCGGGGAACCTGACGCAGATCATCAACGACGCGGAGAGCGCCCTGCTTGAGTACTCCCGCGGTGAAATCTACGTCCGCGCGAACAGCCTCGTCCGCCTCGCGCGCGAGCGACGGACCGAGATCGAGGACAACGACGGCGCTCCCAGGGGACCGATGCGGCCCATTGAACTGGAGCGGTACAGCCTGAACGAGCGCTTCAACCACGCTGCGCGCTGGCAACGGATCAGCGAGCAAGGCGGGGGCTACCGGGACTGTGACTGCCCGGTGCGCATCGCTCTCTACTACCTGGCGCGTCAAGGCTCCTGGAAGTTCCCCCCGCTCCTGGGTGTCGTTGAGGCGCCCACGCTGCGACCTGACGGATCCGTCCTGGATCAGCCCGGGTACGACGCTCGCACCGGGCTGTACTTCGACCCCAGGGGTCGGGAGTTCCCGGCGATTCCGTCCAAGCCCTCGCGAGAGGACGCAATGCGCGCGTTGGAGCGACTCTCGACGCTGATCGAGGGCTTCCCCTTCGTGGAGGCATGCGACAGGTCGGCTGCGCTGGCCGCGATCCTCACGGGACTTGTCCGGAGGTCGCTGCGCACCGCGCCGCTCTTTGCGTTCCGGGCTCCGAAGATGGGGTCGGGCAAGTCGCTGCTCGCCGACACCACCGCGATGGTGGTCACTGGGCGGAAGGTCGAGGTCATGCCGCACGGTAAGGACGAGGAGGAGGAGAAGAAGCGTCTGCTCTCTGTCCTCATGGAGGGGCACGCCGTCGCCTGCATCGACAACATCGAGAGGCCGTTCGGTAGTGCAGCAATGTGCGCGGTCCTGACTGCGCCGACCTACCGCGACCGCGTTCTGGGCAAGACCGGGACGGCCACGGTGCCGACGACCGTTACGTGGATGGCCACCGGCAATAACCTGCAGCTCGTCGGTGACATCACGACTCGCGTTGTCGTCTGCCGCCTGGACGCCAACGTCGAGCACCCCGAAGAGCGGGAGTTCGAGGTCAATCTTCACGAGTACGTGCCCAAACACCGGGCCGAGCTCGTGGTCGCAGGGCTGACGGTGCTTCGGGCCTACTTCGCTGCCGGGCGCCCTCGCCAGGCGATCTCGACGTGGGGGCGCTTCGAGGAGTGGTCTGACTTGGTCCGGTCTGCCCTCGTCTGGCTCGACCAGGCGGACCCCTGCGCGGGGCGGCAGCAGATCGAGTCCCACGATCCGGTTCGAGAGCGGCTGCGCGGAATCCTCGACGCCTGGCACCGGGTGTTCGGTGACGGGGTGGTGAGTGTCCGCGAGGTACTGGACAAGATCGCCGACCCCGGGGGTGGGGGGGTGCAGGACCTGGCCGAGCAGGTCCTCGAAGTGGCCGGGGCCGGCGGGAAGCCAAGCGGCCAGAAGCTGGGCATGTGGCTCGGCAAGCACGAGCGGAGGCCCGAAGGGGGACGCCGGATCGAGCGCATGTCGCTGCGCCGCGGGATCGCGACCTGGAGGGTGGTGAAGTGCAGCAAGTGACTGCTGAGGCCGCGCGAGGGCTAGGTCAGGCGTGCCGGTGGTGGAGCTGGTGGAGCTGGTGGAGCTGTTTCCGGTCGTTCAGAAAACGGCCCCGGGCTCGGGGCGCCGAGAGCATGGGGACGGGGCAAGGCGTTTTTTCGATCAGCCCAGAAGAGCTCCACCAGCTCCACCAGCTCCACCCCGACCCCGAATCCGTGGCGTCCTCCGGGGGTGTCGGAGTGTGCCCGGGAGGTGTCCGGTGAACTCAGTCAAGGTCTCGGGCGTGGGCCTGAAGACGGCGCGCCCGGAGCAGATCGAGCGCGGCCTGCTCGGCTTCGTCGCCTTCGTCCTCAACGGGTCCTTCCTCCTCGATGGGCTCGCGCTGCGCCGCACCCGCGAGGGGCGGCTGACGCTCTCCTGGCCGGCACGGCGAGACCAGGCGGGCCGGGACCACTACGTGGTGCGCCCGCTGGACGACGACGCCCGCGTCGCGGTGGAGCACGCCGTGCTGAAGGCCCTCCACCTCGAGGATGCCGAAGCATGAGCGCCCACCAGGGCTCGACACGGGCCGAAGCCGGGCAAGCTCCGCCGCGGATGGCCACGGAGGGGGCGAAGGGCACACAGGCCGACACGTGGGCGGGTGTGCCCGAGCAAGTACGGCACCTCGGTCAGCTCTTCCTGGAGATTCACCAGGTGTGTGGCGAACTTGCCGAAGTCCTAGAAACAGAACTTGCTGGCGGGGCCGTGCAGAGCGTTATGGCGTCCATGCCTTCGGCAATGTCTACCGAGCTGCCCAAGCTCCTTTCCACCGCGGACCTCGCACGAGTTCTTGGTGTTGATGATCGGACCGTCCGTCGCATGCGGGACCGCGGGGATCTGCCGCCCGCCATCGACCTGGGCTCGGTGCTGCGCTGGCGCCCGGAGGACGTCGAGCGGTGGCTCGCCGAGCGCACGGAGGGCACGCCGTGAACCGTGGGCGATCCCTCGGCGCCGGGCGCCTGTGGAAGCGCGGGGCGAACTGGGTCCTCGACTACCGGGACGAGCACAGCGTTCGCC
>CAYGST010000571.1:0-2992 GCA_964352415.1 uncultured Planctomycetaceae bacterium
CCTCTCGAACGTCTGCACCCACCGCGGCAACCTGCTCGTCGATGAGCCCGGCGACTGCAAGCGCCTGCGCTGCCGCTACCACGGCCGCACGTTCGACCTGGCGGGACGCTTCACGCACATGCCGGCGTTCGAGCAGGCGCGCGACTTCCCGCGCCCCGAGGACGACCTTCCGCAGCTCGCGCTGCGCTCGGTGTGCGGCGCGCTGTTCACCTCGCTCGCGCCGGAGCTCGAGTTCGAGGAGTGGCTCGCGCCGCTCGCGCCCGTGCTCGACTCGCTGCCGCAGGACGAGTTCACGCTCGACCCGGCGGGCGTCGCCACCTACGACGTCGCCGCGCACTGGGCGCTCTACGTCGACAACTTCCTCGAGGGCTTCCACATCCCCTACGTGCACCCCGAGCTCGCGGCGACCCTCGCGGACGACGGCTACCGCGACGAGCTCTTCCCGCACGGCACGCTGCAGGTCGGCGTCGCGCGCGATGGCGAGCCGGCCTTCGAGCCCGCGCAGCAGCTCGGCGAGCGCCCGGTCGCCGCCTACTACGCCTGGCTGTGGCCGAACACGATGCTGAACCTCTATCCGTGGGGCCTCTCGCTCAACGTCGTCGAGCCGCTCGAGCTCGATCGCACGCGCGTGCGCTTCGTGCCCTACGTCTGGCGCCCGGAGCTCCGCGGCGTGGGCGCCGGGGGCCCGCTCGACGCGGTCCAGCGCGAGGACGAGGAGGTCGTCGAGAGCGTGCAGCGCGGGCTGCGCTCACGCCTCTACACCCGCGGCCGCTTCTCCCCGACCAAGGAGCCGGGCGTGCACCACTTCCACCGCATGCTGGCGACGCGGCTCGGCTAGACCCCTGGTTCCGAAGCTCGCGGGTACCAGAACACTAGACCAGTCTCTGCGCACCCAGCACGACGAGCGCGACCAGCGTCACCGCCAGGCCGGCGCGCAGCGCGAGCTCGGCGCGCCGCACCCAGCGGCGGCGCGCGAGCGCCTCGCGCTGGTGCGGGCCCAGGCCTTCGCCGTCGCGGCCGGCGAGCCACTGGGCCACGAAGCCGCCCGGCTCCTCGCGCACCTGGCGCGAGAGGTGCGCGGCGGGCAGCGTCGTGCCCCACAGCGTCAGGATCCAGGCCGCCGGGAAGATCAGCGACGTCCAGGAGACGGCCTCGTCCGACTGCGCGAGGCGCGCGGCGACCAGGACGGTCAACCAGAGCGCCAGCGAGCCGACGACCCACGCGCCGTGACGATCGAGGACCTGCAGACCGATCAGCACGAGGCCCGCGGGGATCGCCAGCCCGACGAGGGCGCCGAGCGTCAGGTCGCTCTCCGCTCCGGATTCGTCCGCGCCGAAGACCAGCAGCGCGAGCATGCCGAGGGTGACGGCGACGCTGACGTAGAGCATGCGACGCACGAACTGCACCTCGCGCAGCTCGGACCCCAGCTCGATCACGGAGCGCCGCGGCGTCGCCACGGTCGCCGGCTCCGCAGGAACGGTCGTCGGCTCACTCATCGCACTCAGTCGCGCCAGCTCTTGATCACCTTGCCGTCCTCGAACTCGACGTAGGTCGCGCCGGTCTCCGAGGTCGTGTTCGTCGAGGCGGCGATCAGGAACACGCCGCCCTTCTTGGTCGTCGTCGAGGAGTACGCCCACTTCCAGATCTGACTGCCGCTCGCCGAGTCGATCTTGTCGGTCGGCTCGCCGAGCAGGCTGAGGACGAGGCTCTGGCTCTCGCCGACCTCGATGCGCCCGAGGGTCTCGGCGCTGACGAAGCGGCCGCTGCTCTCGGTCTGGGTCTCCGAGGCGATCAGGCACGCGGGCAGGCAGAGCGAGGCGGCGAAGACGGTGGCGACGAGGGCCAGCTGGCGGCGAGCGTTCATGGGTCTCGAGATTGGCAGCGATCGGAGTCGTACGGGAATGGCGACGGGCCCGCCCACTGCGAGCCCGTCGCCCACGCTAGCGCCCCCAGCGCCCGGCGTGTACCTGCCTTTTTGGGATCCGAGCGTCCCGCGTTTCTGCCATTCTCTTCCGCATGCAAGAAGACGCAGGAAGGCCCGCAGCGGCGCGC
This sequence comes from uncultured Planctomycetaceae bacterium, assembly GCA_964352415.1. GTDB lineage: Bacteria > Planctomycetota > UBA1135 > UBA1135 > JABACD01. The sequence goes on from CAYGST010000571.1 coordinate 2,053, forward strand.
TGGCTGCCCGCCGGCACCTTCTCCGGGGAGGTCGCGCTCGTCACCGGCGGCGGCACCGGGCTCGGGCTCGAGATCAGCCGCGGCCTCGCCGCCCTCGGCGCGACGGTCGTCATCGCCTCGCGTGACCCCGAGCACCACCAGGAGCTCCTCGCCGAGGCCGCCGCGCACGGCTGGTCGGTCGAGGCCGAGGCCTGCGACGTGCGCGAGCCCGCCGTCGTTCGCCAGACGGTCGAGCGCGTCGTGGAGCGCCACGGCGAGGTCGACCACCTCGTCAACAACGCGGCGGGCAACTTCGTCTGTCCGGCCGAGCGGCTCAGCGCGAATGCCTGGCGCGCGGTGCTCGGCATCGTCCTCGACGGCACCTTCTACATGTCGAAGGCCGTCGGCAAGCAGATGATCGCCGCGCAGCGCGGCTCGATCCTGAACGTCGTCGCGACCTACGCCTGGACGGGCATGGCCGGCGTCGTGCACTCCGCCAGCGCGAAGGCCGGCGTGCTGGCGATGACGCGCACGCTCGCCGTCGAGTGGGCGCGCCACGGCATCCGCGTCAACGCGATCGCGCCGGGGCCGTTCGAGTCGAAGGGCGCCGCGCAGAATCTCTGGCCGAACGAGGAGATCAAGCAGAAGATCGAGAAGGCCATCCCGCTGCAGCGCTTCGCCACCAGCGACGAGGTCGCGGCCCAGTGCCTGCACCTGCTGTCGCCCGCCAGCGAGTACGTCACCGGCGAGTGCCTGACGATCGACGGCGGCGGCTCCCTGCCCCAGCCCTTCTGGGCCGCAGGCACGAAGTTCAAGCGCCGGCCCGCGAGCGAGCGATGAGCACGTCGAGCTCGAACTCCGGCGACGCGATCCCCGAGCGCGGGCACCTCGCCACCGAGCGCGCCAACGCGAACACCGCCGGCCTGGACGCGTTGCCGCTCGAGGAGGCCGTCGCGCGCGT
>CAYGST010000571.1:3002-3378 GCA_964352415.1 uncultured Planctomycetaceae bacterium
CGGCGCGGGCACGAGCGGGCGCCGGGGCGTCCTCGACGCCGTCGAGCTGCCGCCGACCTTCCAGTCGGACCCCGCACAGGTGCAAGGTCTGATCGCCGGCGGCGAGGGCGCGATGTTCCGGGCCGTCGAGGGCGCGGAGGACTCCTCGGAGACCGCCGCGCGCGAGCTCGAGGGGCGCGGACTGAGCTCCGGCGACGTCGTCTTCGGCATCACCGCGGGCGGCACGACCCCGTACGTCCACGGCGCGCTCGAGGCGGCGCGCGCCGCCGGCGCGGCGACGGTCTTCTTCGCCTGCGTGCCCTTCGAGGACGTCCCCGACGCCGCCGACGTCTCGAACCGCCTCGTCACCGGCCCTGACGTGCTGCAGGCGTCCACC
>CAYGST010000572.1:0-3378 GCA_964352415.1 uncultured Planctomycetaceae bacterium
CGCCTCGCGCAGCACGAGGCGCGCGAGGGCGAGACCGTCGTCGCGGCGCTCGCGCGACTGCGCGGCGACGTCCCGCGCGCCTGGAGCGATGCACTCGTCCGCGACGTGCTCACGCTCGAGCGGCGCGAGGACAGCGCGACCGACGGCGCGACGAAGCTGCTGTTCCGCACGCCCTCGGGCGCGCCGCTCGAGAGCGTGCTGCTGCGCGCCGCGTCGGGCCGCCGCACGCTGTGCCTCTCGATCCAGAGCCGCTGCCCGATCGGCTGCCGCTTCTGCGCGTCGGGCTCCTTGGGCAAGGTGCCGCCGGTCGCGCTCGAGGAGGTCCTCGACCAGGTGGTGCAGGCGCGTCGGCTCCTCGCGGCCGAGCGCGGCGCGCTGCGCAACCTCGTGTTCATGGGCATGGGCGAGCCGCTGCTCGAGGAAGATCTGCTGCACGCGGCGCTCGAGCGCCTGCTCGACCCGCGGGGCTTCGCCTTCGGGCCGTCGCGCGTCTGCGTCTCGACGGTCGGACTGCCGGGCGGCATGCGCCGGCTCGCCGCGCGCTTCCCGGACGTGCGCCAGGCGCTCAGCCTGCACGCCGCGCGCGCCGACGTGCGCGAGCGCCTGATCCCGGTCGCGCGCACGCACGGGCTGGCGGAGCTGCGCGACGCGGTGCGCGAGGTGGGGGAGCGCAGCGGCGGCCGGGTGCTGATCGAGGTGCTGCTGCTCGATGGCGTCAACGACGGGCCGCGGGACGAGGCGGCGCTCGCGGCCTGGCTCGAGGGCCTGCCCGTGCGGCTCAACCTGATCCCGTACAACCCGCCCGGCGTCCTGCCGCAGGACGGCACGCTCGACCTCTCCCTGCGCCCGGCGCCGCGCGCGCGCCTCGAGGCCTGGGCGGAGGCCTTTCGCGCGCGCGGCGTCGAGACGACCGTGCGGCGCTCGCTCGGCGCGGACGTGGCGGCGGCCTGTGGCCAGCTGGCTGCGCGGCGCGGCTGACGCGGAGAGGCAGCCGCTCCCTCTTCGAGCCGCGGGGATCCGCCAGGGGCTCGGCAAAGGGTCTGGCACCCGCCCGCCGTCGCCGCGAGAATGCGCGGCTTCCGCCGGGTCCGCGAGGTCCGGCCTGCTCCGCCCGGCTGCGCCAGCGCCGGGCCCCACGCCCGAGACCGACGTGACCGAACCGACCGACGAGACGCCCGCCGCTCCGCGCGACTTCATCCGCACCCGCATCGCCGAGGAGCTGAAGCAGGGGAGGTTCGATGGCCGCGTGCAGACGCGCTTCCCCCCGGAGCCGTCGGGCTACCTGCACATCGGCCACGCGAAGGCGATCCACATCAACTTCGAGATCGCGCGGCAGTTCGGCGGCGAGTGCAACCTGCGCCTCGACGACACGAACCCGGGCGCGGAGAAGGCGGAGTACGTCGCTTCGATCCAGGAGGACATCCACTGGCTCGGCTACGAGTGGGCGAACCTCCACCACGCGTCGGACTACTTCGAACAGCTCTACCAGTTCGCGCTGCAGCTCGTCGACAAGGGCCTCGCCTACGTCGACGACCAGAACGCGGAGGACATGGCGGCGGGGCGCGGCACGGCGACCTCGCCGGGCACCAACAGCCCCTTCCGCGACCGCAGCCCGCAAGAGAACCGCGACCTCCTCGAGCGCATGCGCGCCGGCGAGTTCGAGGACGGCGCGCGCATCCTGCGCGCCAAGATCGACATGGCCTCGCCGAACCTGAACCTGCGCGACCCGGCGATGTACCGCATCCGCAAGGTCGCGCACGACCGCACGGGCACGGACTGGCCGATCTACCCGATGTACGACTGGGCCCACGGCCAGTCGGACTCGATCGAGGGCGTGACCTACTCGCTCTGCAGCCTCGAGTTCGAGAACCACCGGCCGCTCTACGACTGGTGCCTCGAGAACCTCGGCGTGCACCATCCCCAGCAGATCGAGTTCGCGCGCCTCAACCTCTCGTTCACGATCCTGTCGAAGCGCTACCTGACGCAGCTCGTGGACGAGGGCCACGTGGACGGCTGGGACGACCCGCGCATGCCCACGATCGCGGGCCTGCGCCGCCGCGGCTACACGCCCGAGTCGATCCGCGCCTTCCTGGGCGAGATCGGCGTGGCGAAGTTCAACTCGACGATCGAGCGCGTGAAGCTCGAGAACGCGCTGCGCAGCGAGCTGAACAAGACCGCCGAGCGCCGCATGGCCGTCCTCGACCCGCTCGAGGTCGTGATCACGAACTGGCCGGAGGGCGAGGTCGACGAGGTCGAGGCCGTCAACAACCCCGAGGACGAGTCCGCGGGCACGCGCACGGTGCCGTTCAGCGGGCGCTTGTGGATCGAGCGCGAGGACTTCGCCGCCGACCCGCCGAAGAAGTTCTGGCGCCTCTTCCCCGGCAACGAGGTGCGGCTGCGCTACGGCTACTACATCACCTGCACGGGCTTCGAGACCGACCCGGAGACAGGGGAGGTGACGCGCGTCCTCGCGACCTACGACCCGGAGACCCGCGGCGGCGACTCCCCGGACGGCCGCAAGATCAAGTCGACCCTGCACTGGGTCTCGGCCGAGCACGCCTTCGACGCCGAGGTGCGCCTCTACGACCACCTCTTCCGTCACCCGAACCCGATGGAGTTCCGCAAGGGCGGCAGCTTCAAGAACCACCTGAACCCGGACTCGCGCACGGTGCACCCGGCCTGCAAGCTCGAGCCGTCCTTCGCGACCGCCGAACCGGGCCAGCGCTTCCAGTTCGAGCGCCTCGGCTACTTCTGCGTCGACACCGTCGACTCGAAGCCTGGCGCCCCGATCTTCAACCAGTCCGTCGGTCTGCGCGACTCCTGGGCCAAGGTGCAGAAGGCGGCGAGCCAGCAGCGTCGATGAGCACCACCAACGGACTTTCGAGCGAGGTCCTGGACGTGCTGGGCCAGACTGGGTGGGTAGACACCGTCCAGATTCCAGATGACTTGCCGAGTCTCCTCGGCGAACTCTCGTTGTTTGGGAACGGCAGCCAGTTCTACCTGTGTAGAGGAGAGAGTCAGTTCCACGAGGAGAGCCTTCCTGGAATCTCTCGAGTGATTCTGGAGAACGACCCTCTCCGATCGCGTGATGAGTTGGAGCGAGTCATTCGGCAAGGCGAGAAACATCTGATCCTGGAGTTTCGGCACGGCGCGGCAGGGCACCTGACGCCGGCGCAGATCGAGATGACTCGTTCGATCTGGGGGACGATCGTCCTCATGCAACATCATGGGGCTCCGACTCGCCTCCTTGATTGGTCCTTGTCTCCTTGGGTTGCCGCGTACATGGCTGCTGTCGGGAGTCCGGGATCACCAGGTTTTATCTACTGTTGTGAGTCTCAGCGGCTGACTCGTTGCCTTCTGCACCAGTTCGAGGACACG
>CAYGST010000573.1:0-3372 GCA_964352415.1 uncultured Planctomycetaceae bacterium
GGCCGTGGCTTCCTCCGGGTCGGTCGCGATCGGGAGCACGTCTCCGAGCCGCTGCCCGCTCGCGTCCACGAGCTCCGCGGCGACCACGTGCCGACGCGCCACCTCTCCGCTGAGCTCGACGCCGACGCGCGCGAGGACCAGCGGTTCGAGCGCGCCCTCGGTCTCGATCTGCAGCTCGGCCACCGGATTGCCGCTGCGACCGACGAGCATCGGCACGACCCTCTGGTCGGTGTCGATGGAGACGATCTCCATCGGAGCGCTGCGGCCGACCCGCAGGTCGTCGATCAGGACGCCGGAGGGAGAGGTGCACGTGAAGCGCAGCCGCTCGACAACGGCGTCGATCCGAATGGCGACCTCGGTCCGGAAGCCGCCGATCACGATCGTTTCGTCGCCCGCGTGGACCTCGCTCCAGGCTCCAGCGGTCAGGGCCTCGACGCGGAACTCGAACGGCGCCCGCGCGGTCCAGCGCTCCGCCCAGAAGCGCAGCTCGCTCACCGGGGCGCCGCCGGTCTCGGGGACGAGCTCGACGCGCCGCGCGTCGCCCCCGACGAGGTGCAGGCACTGTTCGCCCGTCCGCGCGTGTCGATCGTCAATGCGCGCGTGGCCGGACTCTGCGCTCCACCTGCCCGCGGCGTCGGTGAGCTCGCGCAGCTCGCCGGCCGGCGCGGTCTCGAAGCCGGTTCCGCCGACGGGCGCGAGAGGGAGCAGCAGACCGAGCAGGGCGAGTGCGTTCATCGTTCGAGCCTAGCAACCCGGCGAGTCCGGCAGCCCGTTCCGTATCCGCGGCGCCACGAGGCGCGGAAGGGAGGAGCTCAGGTGAACGGGCGGTGTAGGGTGGTCGCGCGCTCACACTCGCACCCCGTAGCAACCACGAACCTCGCTCCGACCCATGCGCTCGCACCTCCTGCTCCTCGCCCTGTCGTTCGTCGCCGCCGCCTCGGGCTGCAAGGGACCGGAGCCCGCGCCGGCGGCCGAGTCCGCCATCGTCGAGCCCTCGGCCGCTGAACTCCCGCCCGTCGACCTGTCGACCTGGGGCACTGAGCTCATCCCGTTGCCGCCGGGCTTCGCGCCCACGCTTCCGAGCGGCGACGAGATCCTGCTGTTCGCACCGGGCATGTTCGAGGCGGGCGCGCCGGACTACTGGTCCTATGCCTTCCTCGTTCGGCTCGACGAGCCGCTGGCGGGCGCGGCCGAGCTCGACGCGTTCCTAGAGGCCTACTACGACGGCTTGATCGCAGCCGTCGCCGAGGGCAAGGACGGCGACGTCGGCACGGACCCCGCGACCGTCGTGGTGAGCGCAGCGCCAGGCGGCGGCTTCCTCGCGCGGATCGACCTCGTCGACGCCTTCGTCACGATGCAGCCGATCACGCTGCGCATGACGATCGCGGTCGAGGGCGAGCGGGGCGAGCTCCTGCGCTTCGCCGCCAGCCCGCAGCCCGAGGGCCACGGGATCTGGCGCGCGCTCGACGCGGCGCTCGCGTCGCTCGAGCTCTAGCGTGGCGCGCCGGCGCCGACTCCGGCGACCCCCGCTCGCATCGAGCTCTAAGGCACGAGCAGCAGCGCCTCCGGCTGCGTCACGATCACGGGCGTGATGGGATCGGAAGAGCCCAGCAGCGTAGCGTGGTGCAGCTGGAGGCCTGCCGACGTCGCGTTCGGGTTCGGGCCGAGGCGGAAAAGGGTCTGCGTTCGTCCGTGGGCGTCGAGGGTGCCCTGCGAGTTCGACAGCGTCCCGCTGTTCGGCAGCCGGCCCGTGCGGATCAGGTAGAAGTCGTACTTGAGCGGCAGGGGCACGCCGAGCAGCGTGATGCCAGGACTGGTGCCGCTCGTCGTCCCGAGCGTCCAGAAGAACTGGCCGGCGTTCGAAGCGTCGCCGAGGACCTGCAAGACCTGCTTGCCGCCGAGGGTCGTGGAGACCTCGGGCCAGGACGGGTCCTCCCAGGTCGCCGCGAGCGTGTTCGAGACCGCGTACAGCGTCCGGAAATGGAAGGCGCCGATGTCAGACGGCGAGAGATCCGGGTCCAGCAGCATGGGATCACCAGCGTCGATCAGCGGCGAGCCGTGGCCGAGGTGCCAGTCCCGCGCCATCTCGTCGACGTAGCCGGGGTCGATGTCCACGTTGCCGAAGCCGACGTAGCCGCCGCCGATGTCGGAGAAGGTCACCTGCGCGGCCCCGCTGATGTTCGGGCCGCCGTTGTTGTCGCGCACGATCGAGTTGCGGACGGTGAACGCTCCGAACAGCCCGGCGCCCTGGGTGCTCGAGCCGCTGAGCGAGTTGCCGACGACGGTGCAGCTCTGGATCACGCTGCCGCCGGCCTCGGCGTAGGCGCCGCCGCCGAGTCCCGCGAAGGCTCCGCCCGTGGCGAAGTTCATGGCGAGGACGCAGCGCTCGAGCCGCGCCGTCCCGGTCGAGTCCACGTAGAGCCCGCCGCCGGAGCTGTTCGCAAAGACCGCGCCGTTCTCGACGATCACGCAGTCCCGGATCATGGCATCTCCACCGACCACGTAGACGCCGCCGCCATCCGCCGAGGTGGCGCGGTTGCCGGCGACCACGCAGTAGCGCATCTGCGGCGCGCCGTAGACGCCGCCGCCGTGGGTCAGGCTGGAGGTGTTGGAGACGATCGAGGTGCGCCGCAGGAAGGGGCTTCCCGAGACGCCGCCGCCCCACTTGCCGGTGTTGCCGCGCACGACGCAGTCCTCGATCGACGGCGTGGAGCCGCCGAGGCACTGGACGCCGCCGCCGCCGAGCCCGGCGATGTACGAGCCGCGGGTCACGGTCAGGCCTGCGAGCCGCGCGCTGCTCGTCTCGCCGCCAGAGAAGCGCACGACGGGGCCGGTGAAGCCGCCGTCCAGCAGGGTCTGCGCGGCGCCGCGCACGCCGATGACCTCGATGTCCTTTCCGCCGAAGTCGATGCGCTCCAGGTAGGTGCCGGGCTGGACGAGCACGCGGTCGCCGGGCGACGCGATGTCGATGAAGGCTTGAATGCTCTGGCCGGGCGTGACGGTCCAGTCCGAGGCGAGGACGGCTGGGCTGAGGAGCAGGAGGAGAAGTAGCGTGCGCATGGTCGAGACCTCGTGGTTGGGAGTCGCTCCGGTAAAGGAGGTGTGGGGCGGCGACCCCTTGGTGCACGATCGGCGGCGCAGGTTCCCGGCGCGCCCGACGTCAAGGCGGCGAATGGGCCTGCAATTGAGACCCGTCTTCGACCCTCGCCCGGAAGCCCGGTTTTTTGGGCCTCGGCGCCACACGGGACGGCGAGCCGCGTCGTGCCGGGAGTTCCGGGCAGCGCGACGCGCTTCACTCACTCGCGGATCTGGTACGTCCCGCTCTCCACAGCCGCGCCGAGCTCGACGGTCTCCGTCTCCGTCACGAGCGTG
>CAYGST010000574.1:0-3364 GCA_964352415.1 uncultured Planctomycetaceae bacterium
GCGCCGACGAACTTCCAGTTCTGGTACCGCGACCCGGCGAACACCTGCAGCGGCGTTGGATTCAACTTCAGCAACGCCTGGACGGTGACCTACCAGCCGTAGTGACCCGTACCCGTGAGCTGCGGAGCCAGGACACTCGGCGGATTCGGCGCTCGATGGGGGAACGGGCTTACTCGTCGCCCTCGGAGCGCAGCGCTCGTTCGATGCGGTCGATGACGCCTTGGGCGTTGCGCGTCGCCTGGCTGTCCTCGCCGTAGATCTCGACGGCCATCGCCCTCGCTTCGCTTGCGCGTCGAAGGGCCCTCTCCTGTTCTCCGACGAGGTGCAGGCAGAACGCGAGGTTCAGCACGGCGACCGACCGGGCCTGGTTGCGGAGCCCGACGCGCTCGTGGCCGGCGACGACGGCCTCGAACAGCTCGAGCGCCTGACCGTGCTCGCCCCTGTCGCGCAGGAGCATCGCCAGATTGTTGCGATGGACCAGCGTGTCCTGGCTGTTGGCGCCGAAGCTGCGCTCCGAGACCTCGAGGTTCGTCCGGTACTGCGCCTCCGCCGCGTCGAGATCGCCGCGGTCGTGTGCGAGGAAGGCGAGCTGGACTCCGAGGTTGAGGGCGAGCGGGCTCTCCTCGTCCTCGACGAGGTCGAGGGCCTCGAGGAACAGAGCCTCGGCTTCCTCGCGCTGGCCGCGACGGTAGTGCTGGCTCCCGAGCGCGCTCAGGTAGTGCGCGACGAAGACGTGGCGCTCGCCGCAGACGGCACGGGCCTCAGCCAGCCCTTCGCGCAGGAGCGCCTCCGCCTCGTCTGGGCGACCTCGCATGGCGCAGATCAACGCGAGGGAGTGGCGCAGCTCGGGCACGTGGAACTCGGCGCCCGGAGTGTCGAGCCGGAGTCCGAGCGCCTCGCGGAACAGACGTTCGGCCTCCTCGAGCTCTCCGCGCAGCTGGGCCAGGAAGCCGAGGCTCTGCAGGCTCTCGGAGAGCTCCATCGCGCTGGCGCCGGCCTCGACGCGCACTCGCTGGGCTCGCTCGGCGAGCTGCTGGGAGCGCTCGACGTTCTCGGCTCCCCCGAGATCGCGGTACAGCCGGCCGATGATGTCGACGGTCCGCGCGATCAGGAGATCGCCCTCGGGGAGCGCGGCCTCGCGCAGCTCGAGAGCCTCGAGGTAGTAGGGCTCGACCTGGGGCAGAGCCCCGGCGTAGTGGTGGACCTCGCCGCGCGAGAACAGCGCCGTGGCGAGCTCCAGCGGGTCGGCGCCTGGCGTCGCCCGTAGCGTCGCGATCGACGCGTCCAGCAGCGGGCCGGCCGTCTCCCGCTGGCCCAGGTTGAAGTAGACCCGGGCCATGGTGTTCATCAGCTCGGCGCGCACCTCTGGCTGGTCGCTGAGTCGCTCCCCGATCTCGCTGCGGCCGCGGTCGAGGAGGTCGAGCGCGGTGATCGTCGCACCCGCGTCGCCGCTCGGATCGCTGACCTCGAAGATCCCCGCGATGAATTCGGAGACCTCGCGGGCGACGGCGGCCTCGCGGTCGGCCTCTTCGGCGGCTGCGCGCCACTCGATCTCTGCCTCCTGCGCGCGAGTCAGGTTGCGCTCGGACGAGAGGTAGAGCGCGGTCGAGGTCACGGCTCCGGCGGCGAGCACGAGGAAGGCGAGCGCCAACCCTGCGACGAGCCCGCGGTTGCGCGCCGCGAACTTGCGCAGCTGATAGGAGCGGCTGGGGGCGCGTGCCTGGATCGGCTCGTCGGCGAGGTGCCGGCGCAGGTCCCCGGCGAGCTCCTCGGCGGAGGCATAGCGACGCTCCTTGTTCTTCTCGAGCGCCTTGCCGACGATCGTCTCGACGTCGCCGCGCAGCCGGCGGTCGACGTGACCGAGCGTCGTCGGCTCCTCCTCGGTGATGACGCGGGCGGCTTCGGCGAGGCTGCGCCGCGCGACCTGGAGCGGGAGCTGGCCCGCGAGCAGCTCGTAGGCGATCACGCCGAGCGCGTAGACGTCCGAGCGCGTGTCGACCTCGGACGGATCGCCGCCGACCTGCTCAGGGCTCATGTAGGGGAGCGTGCCGAGCACCTCTCCGATCTCGGTGCCGCGGGTCACCGCGACGAGGTCCGCGTCCGTGATGCGCGCGACGCCGAAGTCGAGCACCTTCACACGGCCGTCCTCGGTGACGAGCACGTTGGCCGGCTTCAGGTCGCGATGCACGACGCCCTTCTGGTGCGCGTGCTGGACGGCGTCGCAGAGCTCGGCGACGAGGGCGAGGCGCGCCTCGACGTCGAGGTCTTCCGACGCCGCGAAGCGGTCGATGCGCTCGCCGCGCACGAGCTCCATGGCGATGAAGGGCTGCCGACCCGCGCCGGTCTCCGCGGTGCCGGCTGCGTAGATCTGCGCGATGCCCGCATGACTGAGCCAGCCGAGGACGCTCGCTTCGTGCTCGAAGCGGCGCAGCTGCTCGGTAGTGACGAGGCCCGGGCGCACGAGCTTCAGCGCGACGATGCGGTCGGGGACCGCTTGACGGGCCTCGTAGACGATGCCCATGCCGCCCTCGCCGAGCACGCCGAGGACCTCGAACTCGCCGATGCGGTCGGGGAGCGCTTCGTCCGCGGCGGCGGCCGGCGGGCCCAGCCCGGTCACGGCTTCGATCGCACGGCCGTCTAGCGGGTGTGCCGCGGCCCGGTCGGCCTCGAGCAGCGCTAGGACTTCCCGGTGCAGTTCAGCGTCGCGTCCGGCGAGGTCGCGCAGCCGCGCGTCCTGCTCGTCCGGTGACAGGTCGCAGAGTGCATTGAACTCGTCGAAGGACGCTGCGAAGCGTTCGGACGGGCCGCTCACTCCGACTCCAGCCGAGCGGCGAGCCAGGCGCGGGCGAAGCGCCACTCGCGCGCAACGGTGCGTTCGGAGATGTCCAGCGCCTCGGCGGTCTCCTCGACCGACAGACCGGCGAAGAAGCGCAGCTCGACGACCTGGGCCTGACGCGGCGCGAGCTCACGTAGCTCGGCGAGGGCGTCGTCGAGGGCGACGAGGTCGATCCCGTCCGCGTCTGCGGCGGAGAGCTCGGGCACGGCCGCGTCGAGCTGGACGCGCTGCCAGCCGCCGCCGCGCTTGACGCGCTTGCGCGCGCGGGCGTGGTCGACGAGCACCTGACGCATCACCTGGGCGGAGACCGCGAGGAAGTGCTGGCGATCGGCGAAGCCGACCTCCTGCGGCTCGAACAGCTTCAGCCAGACCTCGTTGACGAGCGCGGTCGGCTGCAGGGTGTGGTCGCCGCGCTCGGAGGACATCGCGCGCACGGCGAGGCCGCGCAGTTCGCCCTGTAGGAGCTCGACCAGGCGTTCGCGCTCGGGCCCGGCGCTGCCGGCTGACGTCCGCAGCAGCTGGGAGGGG
>CAYGST010000575.1:0-3358 GCA_964352415.1 uncultured Planctomycetaceae bacterium
CCACCTCCCCGCTTGAAAGTCCTCGGCATCTCCCCCCTCGACAAGGACGCGAGCGCCTCACTCGTCGAGGACGGCCGCGCGCTGTTCGCCTCGGGCGAGGAGCGCTACAGCAGGAAGAAGCAGCACGCCGGATTCCCGGGCCTCGCGATCCAGGCCGCTCTCGACGCCACCGGCTGGAGCGCCGGAGATCTCGACGAGGTCAGCTATCCGTTCCTGGACTGGCAAGAGGAGGGCAAGCACATCCAGCGAGCGATCGACGCGGAGCGCGAGTTCCTCGAGAGCACGCCGCGCCCGAACCTGAAGGCGCTGCTCGCAGCGGCGGACGCGCGCGTCCCCCACCGGGCGGAGCACGTCGATGGCCTCGCCGACCCGAACCAGCGGATGCAGAAGCCGCTGCACAAGCGCGCGGCCTACTGGCTCTACGGCGTCTCGGGCTACAGCCAGAAGGTCACGCTGAAGGAGTCCGCCGCCTGGGCCGAGCGCGCCGTCGCCGATCACAAGCGCTGGAGCGTCGACCTCACCGCCGGGCTGAAGCTGCTCGGCCTCGACGGCAAGCTCAAGCGCTACGACCACCACCTCTCGCACGCCTCGAACGCCTACCTCGCGTCCGGCTACGACCGCGCGCTGATCGTGACGCTCGATGGCTACGGCACCGGTCTCGCCGGCTCGGTCAGCCTCGGCGAGGGCGGCAAGATCACGCGCAAGGAGCGGCTGCTGTTCCCGCACTCGCTCGGCACGTTCTACGAGTCCGTGACCGGTGCGCTCGGCTTCACCCCCGACCGCCACGCCGGCAAGATCGTCGGCCTCGCCGCCTACGGCGACCCGAAGGTGCTCGGCGAGGCGATCCTCTCGAAGTTCCACCAGGAGGACGGGCGCTACCAGATCTTCGACCCGCTCAACTCCTACTTCTCGCGCCACGTGGCGACGCGCTACCCGATGATCGACGTCGCTGCCGCCTGGCAGTGGGTGCTCGAGCAGGTGGCCTGCCGGCTCGTGAAGTACTGGGCCGACGCGCTCGGGTGCTCGAAGGTCGTCCTGTCCGGCGGCGTGACGGCCAACGTGAAGATGAACCAGCGCATCCACGAGCTCGACGGAGTCGACGGCATCTTCGTCTACCCAAACATGGGGGACGGCGGCTGCGGCACCGGAATCGCCATGCACGCCTCCTGGGAGGGCGGCGCGCGCGAACCGTTCCAGACGGCCTACCTCGGTCCGGAGTTCACGGACGACGAGATCAAGGCCGAGCTCGACAAGGCCGGCCTCGCCTTCGAGCGGCCCGCGAACCTCGCCAAGCACGTCGCCGAGGCCATCCACGGCGGCAAGGTCGTCGCGCGCTTCGGCGGGCGCATGGAGTACGGCCCGCGCGCGCTCGGCAACCGCTCGATCCTCTACCACGGTCGCGAGCCCGAGGTGAACCTGTGGCTCAACAAGCGCCTCGGTCGCACGGAGTTCATGCCCTTCGCTCCGGTCACCCTCTGGGAGAAGCGCCACGAGAACTACCGCGGCCTCGCCGGCGCGGAGCACACGGCGCAGTTCATGACGATCACGTTCGACTGCACGGAGAGCATGCGCGAGAGCTGCCCCGCCGCTGTCCACGTCGACGGCACCGCGCGCCCACAGCTCATCAAGCGCGAGCTGAACCCGGGCTACTACGACATCCTCAGCGAGTACGAGAAGGTCTCCGGGCTCTCCAGCCTGATCAACACGAGCTTCAACATGCACGAGGAGCCGATCGTGTGCACGCCGCACGACGCTATCCGGGCCTTCCTGGACGGGCGGCTCGACGCGCTGACGATCGGCGGCTTCTTCGTCGAGGCGCCGAAGTCCTGACGCGCGCTTCGATGGACGGAACGAACGGCGGCCCGGTCCATGTGGACCGGGCCGCCGTTCGTTGTCGATGCCCTGCTCGGCGCTACTTCTTGCCGAAGAGCTTCCCGAACAGACCGGAGACCTTCAGCTTGCGCGCCATCGAGCCGTAGTTGTTTCGCGCGTCGTACGGCAGGCAGATCATGCCGTAGCCGTAGCCGAACTTGCCCTCGTTGGCGGGCCAGGTCTTGTCCGCCGGAAGTGAGCCTTCGGCCTTGGTGTCGAGCACGTGCGCGATCTCGGCGAACTCGGGGTCGTCGGAGTAGAACGCCTCACCGAAGTGCTTCTGCACGTACTCGCGCACCGGCGTCCCGGGCCCGGCGTCGTGCAGGAAGCCCATCTCGAACTTGCGGGTCCCGAACAGCTCGAGGAGCAGCTTCAGGCCGTCCATGCCGCCCGGCCCGTCGATCAAGATGTAGTCCCCCGAGCGGCTGAGCTCGTGCATCAGCTTCCAGGAGTCACCCGTGTGCAGCTCGACGTTGTCGTACTTGCTCGTGCGCTCGCGAGCGACCGGATCGTCCACCTGGTCGATGCTGATGACCGGCATGTCGCCGAAGGTCTTGGCCAGGAGCTCCGTGCTGGTGCCCTTGCCGCGGCCCGACTCCATGATGCGCAGCGGCTCGAACTGGCCCACGCAGAGGTGCAGGAAGAACGCCTCCGAGAACAGGACGCCGCCTTCCTCGTAGGCGATGTCAGCGGTCAAGTCGGCGAAGGCCTTGCACTTGTCGTCGGCCTCGTTGATCAGGCGATAGTGATCGAGCTGCATGAAGTCGTTTCCGGGGACCAGTCGATCCGGACAGGGCTCGTCCGGCTTGGAAGGGCCCAATCCTAGCCCGACGAGTGGGGCCGAGCAGGCCGCTCCTGGAGACTATCGGCGGTCCGGCTCGCCGCTCCGGGCCCGCGGGCGCCCGCTCCCCCTGGACGCTCGCGCCTCCTCCCGACTACACTCCCGCCCCGCTGGAGGCGCAAAATCACGCCGCATCAAGACCGCCACGTCCCCTGGAGACCGATATGCAAGTCATCGAACAGCTCAAGACGATGGACGACGAGCGCTTCCTCACGATCTACGAGGCGCTCCAGAACGGGGGATACGGCCCGCTCGACAGCGAGGTCGCCAAGGCCATGAAGTTCCGGCCGCACGCCATCAAGAAGCTCCCGATGGTCCAACGCGCCAAGCGCGCCAAGCGGATCCTCGAGTCGAGTTCGAACGCCGAGATGGCCTACGAGATCTTCGGCAGCTACCTCATCAAGGACCACAAGGGCCTCGTGACGGGCTTCCTCGACCTGACCGGCGTCGCCCACGAAGAGGGCATGATCGAGAACACCGCGGAGGCCAGCCCCGCAGGCGACAAGGTCGCGGCGGCGATCACCGAGCTCGACGGCAAGTTCGACGAGAACGACGTCACGCTCTACCTCAGCCTGTGCGCTGAGCAGTGGCCGCAGCCGGCGTTTTTCAATCAGGTTCCGAGGGCGCAGGCCCCCCACCGACTCG
>CAYGST010000576.1:0-3348 GCA_964352415.1 uncultured Planctomycetaceae bacterium
GCAGGCCCCCGACGCGGAGCCAACCAACAGCACCACCGGCCGAGCCCGTCAGCGAAGGGCTCGCACCGCCGATCACGCCGGTCAAGTTCCCGGCCGAATCGACCTGAACGGCGAATGGCGCGCCGGGTGCGAGACCCGTGGTCCACAGGACTTCGTCCAGGGCGAGGACGTGGGAGATCCCGGAGTCGGACGCGTTCCTGCCGAGCACGGCGATACCGCGCAAGCCGTCGCGCGCGAGCCCCGCGGCGAGCGCCGGGCGCGCCCCGGCGATCGCGACGGCGCGCACCGTGACGCCGTCGCGGCGCGGGTCGTACACGTCGGGCGCGTCGGAGGTCAGAACCCCCGAGCCCAGGCCGAACAGGAACGGCACGGTCGGTCCCGCAGAGCTGACCCCGGGGACTCGATCGAGCGGGGCACCGGGTCGCGTTCGGCGGTGGCGCACGAGGAAGGCATCCGCGGCAGCGGGGTCGCCCGCCGGAGCTGCGAGGAAGTCCCGGCGCCCGTAGCCCGTCCCCTCGACGTGCCAGGAGGGGTCTCCGTCGAACGAGGGATTCACCGCGAAGTAGTTGCCGGCAACGAGGTCGCCGAACACGGCGTTGCCATCGAAGTTGTCCTGCAGCACGGGCCGGTAGGGTCCCGCCGTCTCGAGCAGACCACCCGCGGGCGAGTCGATGCCCACGACGCCCGTCGAGAAGATGGGTCCGGCCCCGTAGAGCCCACTCTCGTCCGGCGTCGAGGGGTCGACATCGTCGTCGAACACGGTCGAAGCGACCAGACTGGAGCGCAGACGGCGCAGCACGTCGTTCATGGTCGAATCATCGAGGTCGGCGTCGCGGTAGCGCAGACCTTCGATCGCCGCCGGGTCCACGCTCGCCTGCATCTGGATCTGCGTCGCACGGACGATGCCGAGGTCGATGACGACCGCGGCGAGGCCCATGAGGACCAGCAGCAGGAACGAGACCTGGAGCAGGATGGCTCCGCGGCGTCGCCGGAACGGCCGGGCGAGGATCACGGATGGGAGGCCGGAGTGACGGAGTTCGGGACCGGGACGAGGACGCGACCGCCCTCGTCGATCGACTCGATGATCGACATCTCGCCCGGCGATCCGGTGTTCGGCCCCATCGGTCCCGGGCGCATGCCCGACATCAACCCCTGCCATCCGAGGTCCACGGGCTCCGACGAGGGCGTCAGGCTCTCGAGCGGATCGTCGGGGTGCCCCGAGCGCGCCAGGCACTGCAGGTCCGCATCGATCGAGATCGCCTCCATGAACGGCGCGACCTCGTGCGGATCCATCGCGATCACCATCTCCTGGACGGTGATGTTGCGCGTCGTCGGACCGCTCGTCAGCGAGCTGGACGTCAAGGGGACCTGGCGCGTCTGGAGCGGGGTGACGACGACGCCGTTCTGCACGAGCGCGCGCACCCGCGCCTTCTTCTGGTAGGTGCCCATCGCGGCGGGCTGCATGGCCCCGGTGTAGGGACCCGACCAGTTGAAGTTGGTCGTGTTGCGCGGGTTCTCGATCGAAATCGACGAGACGATGTCGAAGCGGTCCCCGGGCTGAAGGCCGATGATGCCGCCGACGCGGTCGACCTCGACGCGCAGGGCGCGCTTGCCCGGCGGGATGCCCGCGGAGAAGCCGGGGCGCGTGCCCTTCGGCATGAGGTCGGCCTCGGTGAAGACGTAGCCCGGTCGCTTATCGCGCGCCGAGACGCGGCCGACGATGTCCGCGACGCTGACGAGGATGCCCGCGGACTCGACCAGCGACTCGTCCACGTCGGTGAACGCCCAGTCCTGCCGGGTCGAGCTCCAGACCTCGTCGCGACCGATCTTCGTGTAGGCCGGAATGACGCGCCCGGAGACCGGGACGCGCACCTTGCCGGGCGCCGGCGCGGCGATGGCGTCGTCATCCGCTGCGAAGACGTTCCCCAACCACTGGTAGTTCGACCAGATCGGCGCGCCCCGCGCCAGGGCGAGCGCAGCGGGGCTGATGATCGCGGCGCCCACGAGGAGCAGCAGGGCGAGCAGGACGGGACGCCCCTTGGATCGACGACGGTTGAGAGTGGACATGGCTCTGGATTGTTTTGAATTGCTGACCGGGCCGGCTAGAGGAAGACCTCGCGCCGGAAGATGGCCTGAGGAGAGACGAGGCGGCGGAACGGTCGCAGCGTCCGCCCGAGGGCCTCGAGCTCGCCGAGACCGAAGGCGCCTGAATACGGACCTGCCCCTTCGGGCCCAGGTCCCACGATCGTGTACCCGCCACCGCCCGGATCGAGGGCCTCGATCGGTCGGTTGCGCTCTCCTCCAGAGCTGAAGTACGCCGTGAGAAAGGCGGACTGGAACGGGATGTTGAGTCGCAGGCCGACGAGCCCGCGATCGAACCCGAGATCCCCGGGAGGCAAGAGGTCTCCCGGAGGCACGCTGAACGCCCCGGGCCGAACCTCCTCCAGCACCTCCGCGATCTCGATGGTCTCTTGCCCCGTGTCCGGATCCCTCCCCGTCACGCGGGGTACGACGACCGTGAGCCCCGAGGGCGACGAGGCGAGGTCGGTGATCGCGCCCGGAACGTGCAGGAGCCGGCGGCGACTGCCCGCGACGTCGACGACCGACTGGATCATGAGAGGGCGCAGCGCTTGGTTCACCACCGGCATGGCCGCGAACACGTCGTCGAGGGTGTTCCCGGCCCCGAGCGCGTCCAGGTCGACGACCAGGAAGCCAGGGTCGTAGACCGCCTGGCGGAAGCCCTCGTCGTCGAGGGCTTGTTCGAAGGTCGCCTCCGCCGGGAGCGGATAGAGCGCCATCTCGCGCGCCGCGACGCGCGCAGCGTCCTGCGCGGACTGCGTGACGGACATCCAGCGGCCCAGGCTGAAGATCGCCGCGAGCAGCAGGTACAGCGCGAAGCTGACGAGCGCGAACTCCATCAGGACTCCACCGCGCACCTCTCGTGTCGACGGACGTGCGAGCTTCATGCGGACTCCGCGAGGTAGGGCAGCAGGGGCAGGAGGACGAGGGCGATGGCCATCGCCGGAGCGTAGGCCACTTCGGTCTGCGAGCGCGCGCGCGCGAGCAGCGCCAGGAGCCCGCCCGCCACCGCGGTGATCATCAGGAAAGGAAGGAAGACCACGGGGCCGAGAGCCGCACCCAGCGCTCCGAGGAGCTTCACGTCTCCACCGCCCAGAGCGCCGATGGCGAAGGCTGGAATGGAGACCAGGAGCGCAACGCCCGATCCGAGCGCCACTCCCGTCCAACCCGCAGGGGCCAGGCCCAACGCGGCGAAGAGGAGCGCAACGAGCAGAACGACCACGGAGATCCAGTTCGGGATCTCGTGGCTGCGCAGATCGAAGGCACTGG
>CAYGST010000577.1:0-1768 GCA_964352415.1 uncultured Planctomycetaceae bacterium
GACATGGGGGCACGATCCGGGGCTTGTTCCGGAGGCGCAAGCCCGGGCCTCGCCAAATGGGAATTCCCAACAATGGCACGTGATGAGAAACCCTCCAGGTTGTCTTTGGACGATCTGTAGGCACTAGATAGCGTGGCTCATGGTCGAGGACTCCGCCAACCCGGCGGAGGTCCCACACGGCTCGCGGGGCACCGGCAGGGGCTCCGCAGACGGTGGGCGCGCTCGCCCGGACACCGGTCGCGGCGTCCAGGGGGAGGCGAGGGTGCACCACGGCCGCCTACCGATCGCTCCACGAGACAGCCAAGAGGGGACTTCCATGAGCCAAGCCGAAGAGAAGGATCGATTCGCCTCGCGACTCGCGTCCATCCCGGGCATCCAGCCGCTCCCGTCCATCGGAGACTGGATCTTGATCCAGGTCGAGCAGCCGGCCGAGCTGGCCCGACGGGTCAATCGCCGCATCGCACCGGGGATCATGAGCGTGCCGCGCAACCTGAACGGCGCCGTACGCGTCCACGTCGGCAATCCGATCGACAACGAGAAGCTCCTGCGCACGCTGCGGGATCTGAGCGCCTGAGCGGGGACGATCGTCCTCGACGGGCGCCAGCGGTGGCGCTTCACGAGCTCGAGCGCCAACGCTTCACGAAACAGGAGACGCCCCGGCGCCGAGAGGCTCCGGGGCGTCCTTCGTTCCCTCGGGAGCGCGCGCCCAGGCCCCGCGCGTTCCGGCAACACACAAGGCTGACCGGGCGGGCGCGGGGTCCGAGCCCGTCGCCGGGGCCGCGCGGTAGACTGCGCCGATGTTGCACCCCGCCACCGCGGCTCTCGCCGCTCTCGCGTCCCTCAGCGGCGCCGCGCTGCTCGCCCTCTCGGACGCCGCCGCTCCCGCGGACGCGACGATCACGGCGGTCGAGCTCTCCGCGCACGTCCACTTCCTCGCGAGCGACGAGCTCGCGGGTCGCGACCTCGGCTCGCCGGGGCTCGAGGAGGCAGCGGCCTACCTCGCCGCCGAGCTCCAGAGCTACGGCCTCGAGCCCGCGGGCGACGACGGCACGTTCCTGCAGCGCGTCCCGTTCGTGCAGGAGCGCTACACGGCCCAGCCCGAGCTGCTCCTGAACGCGACGGTGGCGCTGGGCTACGGCTCCGACTTCCGCGTCCGCACGGCGGGCGAGGGCGGCAGCCTGGGGGTCGTCCTGGTCCCCGAGGGCGCAGAGCTGCCGGAGGCCAGCATGGAGATCGCCGTGGCGCTCGTCGGCCGCAGTCTGCGCGACGCGCGCGACGAGCTGGAGGCCGCGGGCCACGAGCGGGGCCGTGGATTCGGCGCGGTCCTCACCTTCCTGCGCCGCGCGGGGGACCCCACGGAGGCCGTGCCGCGGACCTACGGGCCGCGTCTCGCGCCCGCGCCCGGCGAGGAGCCGACGACCTGGCTCGAGCTGGGCCCGCAGCTCGTGGACGTCTTCGAGAGCGGCGACGCCGACGTGCTGTCGATCGAGCTGCACCTCGAGCGCGTGGACATCGACGCTCACAACGTGATCGGGCGACTCCCCGCGCAGGCAGGCTCGCCGCTCGCCCAGGAGGCGATCGTCGTCTCCGCGCACTACGACCACATCGGGACGATCGATCCGGAGCGGGCTCCGAAGCCGGAAGACGGCGCGGAGGTCGACCTGATCAAGAACGGCGCCGACGACGACGCTTCGGGCGTCGCGACCGTGCTCGAGATCGCCGAGGCGCTCGCCGCGGAGGGCCCGCAGCAGCGCGAGGTCCTGTTCTT
>CAYGST010000577.1:1868-3342 GCA_964352415.1 uncultured Planctomycetaceae bacterium
GACTACGACCACATGCAGGGCTGCGCGGTCGCCGGCCTGCAGGCGGTGCGGCTGGTCGCCGACGGCACGATCACGCCGGAGTGGAAGGAGGGCGGCATGCCGGAGCAGCGCCGGCGGTAACCCCTGGCGGCGGTCCTTAGCTGGAGCCGGCGCGCCGGTCTGCAAAGAGGGGGTGGCAAGCTCGGGCGCCGCTCGCGCTTGCGGACGGGCGCTCAGCGCCTACGGCCACCACCGGCGGTCGACGCGCCCGGGATCTTCGACACGTCGAGCAGCGGCGTGAAGTAGCGGTAGTAGACCTCGAGCGAGAGGACGTTCATGGCCGTCGAGTAGCTCGCGTCGTTCCCGTCGTCGCCCGCGTACTGCCGCGCGTAGATGGAGATCGGTCGCCAGGAGCCATCGGCGCGCTGGGAGCCGAGCAAGGTCTCCTGCAGCGCCGCGTTCCAGCGCCGCCAGGTCGCGCCGCCACGGCGCATGCAGGCGAGGCTGCCGTAGTACCAGAAGTAGAGGTTGCCCTGGGCGCGGTCGACGAAGTCGTCGTCCGACGTGTAGCGGTAGCCGTCTGGAGCCTTCGACGTGACGAAGCGCCACGCGTCGTCCAGGTCGTCGTCCTCGAGGTCGAGTCCGAGCAGCGACAGGGCGAAGAGCGCCGCCGGCGTGGAGCCGGGGAGGATCGAGTACGGACCCCGCATGCGTTCGGGGTCGTGGGTGTAGCGGAAGCAGCCGCGCTCCACGTCGAGCGCGTGCGCCAGGAAGGTGCGCGCGTCGGCGAAGGCGCGGTCGGGAACCTCGACGCCGCCGAGGCGCGCCGACTCCAGGGCCATGACCTGCCACGACGTGATCGAAACGCGCGGCCAGGAGTCGTAGGTGCGGTCGTTCCGGTAGTAGTAGCCCCAGCCGCCGAAGCGCCGGCGATCGCGGGCATCGCGGTTCTGCTTCGAGAGGATCTGCCCGACTGCGCGTTCGAGGGGGGCGCGCAGGCGCTCGTCGCGCGTCAGCGCGTAGACCTCCGCCAGCGCGTAGGTCGCGATTCCATGGCTGTAGGACGCGGTGCGCCCGAAGTGCCCGCTGTCCGAGCGCTGCACGCCGAGCAGGAACTCGATCGCGCTCGCGACGGTCTCCGAGTACTCGGTGCCGGACTCCTGCGTGTGGCCCGCGCCGAGGAACGCGAGCACACACAAGCCGGTCTTTCCGATGGCGACCTCGCCGTACTTGTCGTCGACGCGCTTCCGGTCGCCCCAGTGGCCGCTCTGGGCCTGGACGCTGGCGAGGTAAGCGAGCCCCGATGCCACGGCCGCCTCGGTCTCTCGAGTACCGCCGTACTCCTCGAGCGCGCGCGCCTTCGCCGGGCCGAAGCGCGAGCGGTAGGGCGTGTGCTCGAGGCGCTCCGCGCTCGCGAGCGCGCTGTCCGACTCGCTCGCGAGGCGTTCGTCGGCGTCGAGCGCGAGAACGGCGGCCCGCACCGCGGATTCGTCGG
>CAYGST010000578.1:0-334 GCA_964352415.1 uncultured Planctomycetaceae bacterium
GGCCAAGAAGGTGCTTTCGGTCGCGGTCTACAACCACTACAACCGTCTGCGTCAGCAGGCGGACAAGTCCAGCCTCTCGGGCGGCGTCGAGATCGAGAAGTCGAACGTCCTGCTCGTCGGCCCGACCGGCTCCGGCAAGACGCTGCTCGCCCGCACGCTCGCGCGCCTGCTGGACGTCCCGTTCGCGATGGCCGACGCCACGACGCTGACCGAGGCCGGCTACGTCGGCGAGGACGTCGAGAACATCCTGCTCAAGCTCCTGCGAGCCGCCGAGTTCGACGTCGAGCGCGCGCAGCAGGGCATCATCTACATCGACGAGCTCGACAAGATCGGC
>CAYGST010000578.1:344-3335 GCA_964352415.1 uncultured Planctomycetaceae bacterium
GCCGCAAGCACCCCGAGCAGTCCTACATCCAGCTCGACACCGCGAACATCTTGTTCGTGTGTGGCGGCACGTTCAGCGGGATCGAAGAGATCATCGCGAAGCGCGTCGGCCGTGAGTCGATCGGGTTCGATCGCAAGGCCAGCGCCGAGGAGAAGGCGCGCTCCGTGCGCGGCCTCGTGCAGTCCGAAGGGTCGGCCGACGGCGCGAGCCTGCCGTCCCTCGACGAGCAGTACGCCCGCGACGAGTACGTCCGCTACCTGATCCCGAAGGACCTGGTGCAGTTCGGCCTGATCCCCGAGTTCATCGGGCGCCTGCCCGTGATCACCAGCCTGCAGACCCTCGACGCCGGCGCGTTGGTGCGCGTCCTGACCGAGCCGAAGAACGCGCTCACGCGCCAGTTCCAGGCCATCTTCGAGATGCAGGGCAAGAAGCTCGAGTTCACCCACGAAGGCCTCGAGCAGATCGCGACGACCGCGATCGCGCGCGAGACCGGCGTGCGCGCGCTGCGCTCGATCATCGAGGACCTCCTGCTCGACCTCCTCTACGAGCTGCCGAACCGCACGGACAGCGAGGACTTCCTCGTCGATGCCGACGTGGTCTCCGGACGCAAGAACCTCGCGCGCGGCCTCACGACCGAGGATGACCTGGACGATGACGAGGCGACGGGCGCCGAGGACGCCGAGCCCGAAGACGAACAGGAGCGCGAGAGCGCGTAGTTCGCACTCGACGCACCGAGCGAGCCCACCGCGAGGGCCCCGCGACCCCAGGGTCCGGGGCCCTCGCGCCGTTCCAAGCCCAGCGTTGGCGCCTCCGTGAAGTTGGGGGATTTTGCACGGCCCTCACCTCGCCAGCGCTACCCTAACGCGCATGCCTTCCGCCTCTCCGCTGCGCATCTACTACCACCGCGACTTCGACGGCATGGTCTCCGCGGCCATCCTCGCGTCGGTGCTGATCGACCTCTTCGGGGAGCGCATCCAGTGGGCGGCTGTCAACTACGACCAGCGCCGCAACTGGGAGACGTTCGGTTCGGGCTCGCGCTTCGCGATCGTGGACTTCCACTTCCACCCGCGCGCCGAGTACTGGTTCGACCACCACCCGACCACCTTCCTGACCCCGGAGTTCCGCGCGCAGTACGCGCCGAGCGAGCGCTGGCAGTGGGACGAGACCTCGCCGTCCTGCCCGCCGATCATCCTCGAGAACGCGCGCAAGTACTGGAACTACCCGGCGAGCGACCGCTTCAAGGACATGGCGCACTGGTCGAACATCATCGACGCCGCGCGCTTCGACAGCGTCGATCAAGCCATCTTCGGCGAGGAGCCCGCGCTGCGCATCATGCGCGCGCTGACGGTCGCGCCGAGCCCGGCGTGGATCGACAGTCTGGTCGACATGATGACCACCACGACCCTCGAGGCCATCGCTGAGCACGAGACGGTCGAACCGGCCTACCAGCGGGCGAGCAACAACCGGGATCGCGCGCTCGAGCAGTTCCCGTCGACCGTCACCTGGCGGCGAGGCCCGGTGCTGCTGTTCGACGCCTCGTCCAGCCGCGTGCGCCGCGAGCGCTTCGCGCCCTTCTTCCACCACCCGGACATCTTGTACGCGGTCGGCGTGATCCCGACGCGCTCCGGCTTCCATGTCACCGCGGGCGAGAACCCCTGGAACAAGCCGAAGAACGGCGTGCACATCGGTGAGCTGATGGAGACCTACGGCGGCGGTGGACACCGCGCCGTCGGCGGCGCCAACCCGCTCGAGCTCGAGGAGACGCGCCGCGTCGCCAACGAGGTGGCCGAGACGATCTGTCTCGCTCTCGAGCAGCCCGAAGAGGCCTGAGCAGGAACGCATCGCCATGAGCGCCACCCCGCTCACCGCCCTCTTCTTCGAGCCCGAGCGCCTGCGCGCCCTCGTCGAGGACCTCGGCGGTCGCCCCTTCCACGCGAAGATCCTGCGCGAGCAGGTGCTCGGAGCTGGCGTGCTCGACTACGACGGGATGACGTCGCTCCCGGCGCGCCTGCGCGCCGACCTCGCCGCGAGCCACCCGATCCTCTCGGCGTCCGAGCTCGGGCGCACGCGCTCGCGCGACAACACGACCAAGCTGCTCCTCGGCTTCCCGCGCCGTCGCGCCGAAGAGGGCGAGTCGGAGGCTGGCACCGAGACGGACGGCCACGACGCGGTCGAGACGGTCCACATCCCGTCGCACAAGGGCAACAAGGGCGCGACCCTCTGCGTCTCGACGCAGGTCGGCTGCCCCGTCGCCTGTCCGTTCTGCGCGTCCGGCCGCGCAGGCCTCGTGCGCAACCTGGAGGCCCACGAGATCCTCGAGCAGTTCCTCGCGGGCCGAGCGCGCGCAGCGTGGTCATGGGCATCGGTGAGCCGCTCCTGAACTTCAAGGCCACCAGCGCCGCGCTGCGGATCGTCCATGACGAGCTCGGGCTCGGCCAGCGCAAGATCACGGTCTCGACGGTCGGCTTCCCCGATCGCCTGCGGGCGGCCGCCGACGAGTCCCCGCCGTTCCAGCTGGCCATCTCGCTGCACACCCCGTTCGACGAGGAGCGCGACGTCCTCGTCCCGGCGATGAAAGGCACGCCGATCGAGGAGGTGCTCGAGGCCGGGGACTACTGGTTCAAGACGACCGGCCGCGAGATCACCTACGAGTACGTCCTGCTGGGCGGTGAGAACGACACGCCGGATCACGCCGAGGCCCTCGCCGATCGGCTCGCGGGCCGGCGCTGCATGGTGAACCTGATCCCGTTCAACCCGGTGGACGAGAGCGGCTACGCGCGCCCGACCACCGAGGCCGTCGAGGGCTTCCGGGACGACCTCGACCACGCGGGCATCGTCGCGACCGTGCGCTGGTCACGCGGCATGGAGAGCGACGCCGCCTGCGGCCAGCTACGCCTCCGCTCGGAACCTGATTGAAAAACGCCGGCTGACGATGTCGCGCGTCGCACAGGGGTCACACAGCCGAAAACAACCTGTCCACCCCAACCAACT
>CAYGST010000579.1:0-3333 GCA_964352415.1 uncultured Planctomycetaceae bacterium
AGCCTAAGGCAAGGGCGTTTCCGCGAGGAAGGGTCTGAAGGAAGCCAGCGGCAAAACTGCGAGCCGACGGACAGAAACGTCATAGAAGGCCGAGTCTCTGGGGCGAGTTGGCACAACACAACGAAGCCTTTTGGTTCAGGGGATACGGTAAATGACGCGGTTGCGCATCGACAGTTCACGTTCTTATCTGGGGAGGTCTGCCCTTTTGGCAGTCATCAAAGTTAGGGGAGTCTGACTGAGGTCTGGTGGGAAACGACCAGAACCCTAAGACCCTGGGGACGGCCCAACGGTTGGTAACAAGCGTTGAAGCGGGCAGAAGTCAGCCGAGGCCATAGTAGCCAAACGCCAGCCTGTAATGGGCCGGACACGGTGAAGGGCCGAACCATGGAAAGCAGAGAGGAGCCACCGGGGCTCGTTCTGAGCGTTGAACCCGATCGGGGGAGCTATAGGAACGGCGCTTAATGGTGTAGCCAGCTCTGGGGTCAAAAGCCGAGAGGATTTTGATTCCTAAAACTTTCTGAGGAACCGCCCTGTGCGGACCCGCTTGCAGGGTGGTGTGGGAGGGGGGATTCGTGAGGATTCTCCCTATCCCGATTCTGCCGCTGACTACTAACGTTACTTTTGTGTTTCACACTGATAGTCCTTCGAGTCCCTCGCTTATATCCTGAACTTACTTGATTGGCTCATACGTTAGCATTCTGAAAAGCGGTTCGGCTCTTGAGCATTTCTGCGTAGGCAATAAGTAGCTGGTAGGGTGGGCACTGCCCACCCTACCTTCTTGGCAAGTATGTTGGAATCGCAATTGATTAGAAATGAGGCGCTTACACCCATCAGTTCATGGAATTGAAACCAAACATATTGCCCTCAGTATCTACACACAGAGTCACCCAACCAAACTCCCCGATCGAGAACTTTGTCCTGACGATCTTGCCGTTTGCAGCAATGACTCGGGACTCCTGTAGGGAGCAGTCTTCAACACTGAAGTAAACCATCGTGCCACCAATTCCTGGGCGAGAATGCTTCGATTTTACTAAAGCACCCGATGCACCATAGGCTTTCATATTTGCAGGAAAGCTCATCATTTGTGTTTCGCCAGTCGGGTCAACAATCTGTTCCAGCTTCTGCTCAAGGACGCTCTCATAAAACGTAACCGCTCGATCCATATCTTCTACGTAAATATCAAACCAACCGATCGCATTAGGCTTTTCCATAGCATTCTCCAAAGTTAATGGTGGAGTAGCCACTATAAGCCCGCACCTTGCTGCTTGTATTGTAGAAATCAGACATCAAACTTGGCGGTGTACTTTGCGGGGGTGTAACCTGTGACTTTGCGGAATGAATGAATATAGTGCGACTGGTCTGCGTACAATTCAAGATAGTGCTTTTTGAAGGACTGCTGCACTCGCAAGACCTTCAGCAGATCGTGGGGCGATAAGCCAGTCATCTGGTTCAGTGTACGTTGAAGTTGACGAGGCGACAACTCTGTCAATCTTGCCATGTCTGACACAGTGTGGATTTGATCAAGCTGTGTCAAGATTTTCTCTGTCACAATGTTAATTGTGATCAATTTCTCTTTGAGAAACCACTGAACTAATTCTGCAAGAATTGGCAATTTACGATTGAAATCCAGTTCTGCCATTTTTTCGCTTACTTGTATCAGTGGCAAATTTCCCCAATAAGGTGTCCCTACATAGCAATCAACGATCTCCTCCTTGTTACCCTGCCAGACCCCAGGATAAAACTGAATGCCAACATAGTGAAAAGATTTGCCAAGGTTCAACACTTCAGCTTGGGTGCGAAGTGCAGTGACTCCCGCGATGTTCGTTTCTACTTGGTTGAACAAAATATTCACGCAAGCATCGGGCAACGCATGGTAATGAAAATCTTCTGTCAGATCGGTGATTGTTTTGAGTTCCCAAAAGTAATGTACCAGTCCATTGAGGCTACTGGGCGGCTGTGTTTCGGAATACTGCACGGATCGAACTGATTTGTCTATGCCGTCTTGTATGGGGCTATACATCGCAACTGGCTTTATGAGTTTTAACGGCTGAGTTGAGCGGCAGAACGACCAAGATAAGCGGCGGCAAGCAATCTTGGCAACCTTAACCAAGGTCTCTCAACCGTCCGCTTCATCGACTGGTTAGCTGGCTGGCGCTACCAACTGCCAACTAGTTGTTGAATTTTAGATTGCGCTTCGTCTAGACCTCGTTTCTGTGCCTCGTCTCCCATGTCTAGACCATCGGCATGAATAAACTGAATATCAGTCACACCAATGAATTGAAAAGCATACCGGAGTGCGGGTTCCTGACAATCCCACCCTTCGTAAGGAGAACCTGCTCCATACTCAACGCCTCGTGATGTAATAAACAACACTTTTCTGCCGTTTGCAAGTCCTTTGAATTGACCATCCTCAATGGTGAAGGTGCGACCCACACGAACTACCTGATCAATGTAAGCCTTAAAGTTAGACGGAATGCTGAAGTTATACATTGGCACGCTGAAAACACATCGATCAGCTGCCAAAAGCTCATCCACCAAATCATCAGAGAACTTCAGCAGTTCAGTCATGTCTGGAGTCAGTGCCTCTGGCGGAGTAAAATCAGCTGCGATCCAGTCTTCAGTAACATGAGGAACTGGCGTTTGTCTTAGATCGCGATAGGTGATCGCATCATCAGGATGACGGTTTTGCCACGCAGCCATGAACTCTTTAGCTAATTTGCGAGATTTGGAGCGATCGCCCCGTGGACTTGAATCAAGATGCAGAATGTTTGCCATAGCCTCAACCAGAACGTTCACTTGCCATATAGACAGTAAGTCAGCCACTTACTAAAGTAAAGTAGGAACGAAAAGGTAACTAGAAACCCAAAAGAAACTGGTAAACCGATATGACTGAGCCTAAATGCTGTCCATTGGAAATCTTGTTACGTCACATCTCAGGACAATGGACGCTCTACATCATCTGGATTCTCGACACAAATGGCGCACTCCGTTTTGGTGAACTGAGACGAAAAGTGGACGGCATTTCTACCAAAGTTCTCACCGAGCGGTTGAAGCTTTTAGCGTCGATTGAACTTGTTCACCGTCATCACGAACCCACAATTCCACCGCAAGTCACTTACACCCTGACTGAACGCGGTAAAGAACTATCGGGAACACTCGATCACCTTTATGAACTTGCTGTGCGCTGGTATGACACTGACCCAAAAACGGTTGTCTGACCAAAACTCGAATGCCAACAGATGATTTCCAAACAATGCCACCACCTGTAACCGAAGCCAGCTAACGATTGAGTTGAACTGCACCGCCGCCTTAACGTCGTCGGGCAGTTAACAG
>CAYGST010000580.1:0-3324 GCA_964352415.1 uncultured Planctomycetaceae bacterium
CAGCCCCACCGCGCTGCGGCGGTAGCGACGCAGCGCGGTGGGGCTGTGGGCTCTTCGGTCGAACCTGTTCTGCGGTGATCGCCAGCAGGAGTGGACAGCTTGCTGGGCCAGGGCCGTCGGCAGACCGGTCACGCCGGGACCCCCGTCGGAACTCTGATTCTGACTCTCCTGGCCTTGAGCTCCAATCTCCAAGAACGGACAACCATCGCCGCGGAATCGAATCGCGCTGCCGAACCCCTCCGCGTCCTCCGTGCTCCTGGTTTCGTCTGGAGTCCCGCCGCGTCCACTCAGGTCGCGCCAGCAGCCCCGGCAAGCCCACCCTTCCCGCCGAGCCGTCCCGGGCCCCCGTTGCCCATCATTGGTCCGCGTCCGCGTCCGCGCCCTCGCCCCGGTACTGCGCGAGCCGCCCGGGCAGCTCCGGGTTCTCCGGCGCCAGCGCGAGGCACTCTTCGACCAGCCCGATCGCCTCCTTCACGTTGCCATTCACGAACTCGGCCATGGACTGCGCCTCGAGCACGAACGCGAGCCCGCTGTTGTAGCCCTCGCCCTCCTCCCACTCGAGCCCTTGCAGCCCGCTCACGTCCCCGTCGAGCGCCCGCACGAGCGCGCCCGCCTTCCTGCCGATCTCGAGCAGGAAGGCCTTGTCGTCCTCGTCGAGTTCGCCGCGCATCTGGAAGAACCCACGCGCCGTGCGCGCCGCGAACGCCAGCTGGCTCGGCGCCGGAGCGAACTCCCAGGCCCTACGTGAGGCCACGCGGCCTTCCTTCCCGCGCTCCCTCTCGAGCTCGAACACGGCCACCCAGTCCCACGCCTCGAAGCGCACCTCGCGCGGCCCGATGCGCTCGAGATGGGCGTAGACCGCCGCGAGATCCACCTCAGCGGGCGCCGCGCCCGCGAGCGCCCGCTGACGCACCTCCCAGAACAGGAGGCGCGCACCGGTCGGCGTCTTCCCCTCCGGGTCGCGCGCGCGAATCTCCGCCACGAGTGCGTCGTGCCCCGCGCCGTCCCCTACGTCGCGCAGCTTGAGCGCGAGCTGGTGCCGCAACGCGAGGTCCTCGGGCGCCTCCGCGAGCCGCCGCCGGAAGTCGCTGACCGTGTTCGAGCCCGTTTGGATGCGCTGGATCTCCGCCACGAGGCCGGGCGCGGGGATGAAGCCGATCACCACGTCGTCCGGCTCGCCGTCCGGCGTCAGGAACAGCAGCGTCGGCAGCACCGTCACGCCGTAGCGCTGCACGAGGCGCGTGCCCTGCGCGCTCGCGATGTCGATCCCGACGCAGACCGTGCCGTCGAGCACCTGCGCGACTGGCGTCTCCTGCAGCGTCTCCGTGAACATGCGGCTGCACTGCGCGCTGCCGTCCATCCAGAAGTAGAGCGCGACCGGCTGGCGCGACCTTCGCGCCTTGCCGAGCGCGCTCATGTGCGGGCCCTGGAACCAGGCGATCTCCACGGCCGGAGTGAGCGCTGGAGTGGGGCCCGGAGCGGGTAGGTGAGGAGCGCCGCCGAAGACGGTCAGCGCGAGAGCGAGGGAGGTGAGCATCGCGTCGAGTCGGGCGAGGGTGGCAGGGATGGCTGGGGATCCACGCCTCGGGGGCGGCCGGAGAACGGCGCCGACTGGGACGGAGCCGCGTCCACCGGGGACTCGCTCGATTCTGCCCTTTCTCGTTCGCGGCGCGGGGGCCGGTGGCGCGCGTGGGCGGGGCCCGGGAACGGGAGCCGCCCGCGAGGCCCCGTCAGGCCGTCCGGCTCACGTTCCCTTACGCAACAGAATCGTCTTGATCGTGTTGAACAGGATCGACAGGTCGAACAGGAACGACTGGTACTTGATGTAGAACAGGTCGTACTGGAGCTTTTGCAGCGCGTCCTCGACCGTGTTTCCGTACGGATAGTTGATCTGCGCCCAGCCCGTCAGGCCTGGCTTCACGATCTGACGCTGTCGGAAGTAGGGGATCTGCTCGGCCAGCTCCTCGACGAACACCTCGCGCTCCGGTCGCGGTCCGATCAGCGACATCGTGCCCGCCAGCACGTTGAAGAGCTGCGGCAGCTCGTCCAGGCGCGTCTTGCGGATGAAGCGTCCGACGGGGGTGATGCGCGGGTCGTCCTCGGTGGCCCAGACCGGTCCAGTGCGACTCTCCGCGTCGATGTACATGGAGCGGAACTTGATCAGCGTGAACGGCACGCCGTCGCGGCCGACCCGCTCCTGCGTGAACATCGCGGGGCCCGGCGAGCTGAGTCGCACGGCGAGCATCGTGATCAGCATCACCGGCCAGAGCAGGGCGAGCATGACCAGCGACAACCCGCGATCGATGACGGACTTCAGCAGCGCCGCCCACGGGTGTCGCGCGAAGCCCTCGTTGAAGATCAGGTACGACGGGCGCAGGGCCTCGACCGAGATCTTGCCCGTGACGTTCTCGAACACGCTGTCGTAGTCGCGCACGGGGATCCCGGCGAGGCGGCAGTGCAGCAGGTCGTTGGTCGGCAGCTTCCCTCGGCGGTCGGCGAGCGCGACGACGATCTCGTTGATCTCCTTGGCGCGTACGAGCTCCTCGAGCGAGCGGAACTCGGGGTCGTGGTCGCCGCCAGTGAGGCCCTCCTCTCCGACGAACAGCCCCTCGAGGATGAGGTCGCCCGTGTCCGTGGTCTCCGGATCGAACGGCTCTACCGGCAGGCCCTCCCGGACGGTCTCGGGGAGGATGCCGACGATCTGGTAGCCGGTCGCGACGTGCTTGCGCATCTCCTTCGCGAGCGTGTGCGCGGCCTTGGACGAACCGAGGATCAGCACGCGCTCGTAGAAGCGCGCGCGGTGCAGCAGCGCGTGGAACAGCGAGCGCCACGAGTACAGGAGCGAGAAGCCGATCAGCACCGCGAAGACCAGCATCTGGACCTTCTGCGCGAGCGAGAGCCCGGGGAAGTCGAGGGCTGGCCCGAGCTGCCAGAGATCGGCGAGCACCACCGCGGCGAGCGCGACGAACAGCGCAGACCCCATCGATCCCACGAAGCGCCGCGCGCGGTCGTAGCGCGAGAGCGAGACGCGGAAGTCGTAGAGCTCGTTGAAGCTGATCGCGAGCTGGACCAGGACGGCCAGCAGGAAAGCGCTGATGTAGACGTAGCCCTGTGCGGACTCGACGCTCATCGGCGGGCGCGAGCGCGCGAGGGCCCGGTAGAGCTCGATGTTCGGGTTCCACAGGTGCGCGCTGCCGGCCGCCGCCAGGACCGCCCACAGGATCAGCGTCTCGCTCAGGACGAGCAGCGCCTTGCGGACGGGGAGGTAGTGGCTGAGGACGCGGAGCATGGGGGGGCTGCGTGAGCAGGGGGGCGGTCCTACAT
>CAYGST010000581.1:0-3317 GCA_964352415.1 uncultured Planctomycetaceae bacterium
CCCCCGGTGGGGGGCGGGGGTGGGATGGATAAGATGTAGTTGGTCAGGCGTCGCGCCTGGGCCCGGTCCCCCGGGGCCCCGCGGTCGAGGCCCGCGAGCGCTCGCCGGTCCAAGGAATGCAGATTCCTACGCCATGGGAGTCTGGAATCGCCCTCGCGCCAATCCGGGCGAATCGAATCGCCCTTGATTGCGGCCTTTCCACCCTGCTGCTACCTTCCGGAGGCATCACCACTTCCCCAGGACACCGAACGAGCTTGTCCGAGCTCGGTCCGGGCACCCGCCCAAGGGAAGCGATCGACAGCTGAGGAGAAGGGGAGTTCCCGCATGGGAGTACTGAGATCGATCCGCCGCGCGGCCGCGCGGCGGGCGCAATGGCTCGGCAAGTTCGCCGTCACCACCGACGGATCCGAAGCCACTCCCGCGCGGACCCCGCGCGACCACCGCCGCGCTTCCCGCGACTATCGACTGGAGTCCCTGGAGCGGCGCGTGCTGCTGTCGGGCACGCCCTTCGACGGGGCCCTCGCGATCGACTCGGGCATCGCCGCGTGGGTGGCGTTCACGGACGGCTTCATGCCGGTCCTGATCGACGACCCCAACTCGGACGACCCGGACGACATGATCTTCGACGGAGGGCTCGGTGGGCTCGCCACGAACTTTCCGATCATCGGGGAAGCCTTTGCGGACGATGGCTTCTTCGACTTCGGCGCTCTGAACCAGGTTCTCACTTCGGTCAGCGCGGCCAGCTTCGGCGACGAGGCGGCGTACGCCGTGGCCCTCCAAGCCCAGCTCCTCGGGGTCGACATCGGAGCGAGCGTCTCCTTCAACGCGGGCGTGTTCACCGTCGACTTCGAGCGCTCGGTGATGACCACGCTCCCGATCGAGCTCGGGGTGGACGAGTTCGGCGTGTCGTTCGACGCCGCCGGGAGCTTCGACCTCGCGGCCACCCTGGACGTCACGCTGGTGTTCGACGCGCTGGACTCGATCTTCAAGGTCCACACCGACACCTCCTCGGTCGACGTGGAGCTGAGCGTGGATTCGAGTCCGATCGATGCCACCGGAGACCTCGGGTTCATCGACGTCAGCCTCGACGACGTCCTGCTCGACCTCACCGTGGGGCTGGGCGTGGACCTGCTCGGCGGCGCGGACGGCAACGATCGGGCCACAACCGTGGAGATCTTCGCGGACGACCTCTCGGACCTCGCCGCGCTCTCGGTCTCGGGCTCGGCTTCCATCGACCTGCCGACGATCAACGTCAACACGGCGCTGTGGGCGGGGGGCACCGGAGACCTGCGCTTCGAGTGGAGCGACGTCCAGGACCTGTCCTCCGTCGAGGTGGTGGGCGGCGACCCGGCCGACTTCCTGAACTTCGACAACGCGAACGCGGCCTCGCTGTTCAACGGCCTCGCGGGCATCTCGAACGCGCTGGTCAACTCCAACGGCTTCGGCGCGGCGTCGATCGACGTTCCGCTGATCGGCGAGAGCCTGTCCGACCTCGTGAGCTTCGGCGACCAGCTCGCCGCGGAGCTCGCCAAGATCGGTGAGGGCCTGTTCGGTGAGGGCGCGACCGAGGAGACCGTCCAGCCGAACGTCACGGACTTCCTGGTCCAGGTCGAGGGCATCGGCGGGCTGCAGATCGATCTGGCGCTCGACTCGCTCACGACGGAGGAGATCACCTTCACGCTCGAAGGGAGCAAGACCGACCTCTTCCCGCAGGACGACGGGAACGGCGGCACCGTCTGGGTCGATCAGCTCGACTTCACGGCCGACGGCCTGCTCGACCTGTTCCAGTTCGACGGCGCCGACGCGCTGGACTTCGAGCTGGAGGGCACTTTGCCATTCATCCTCACCGGCATGGCGGGGTTCGAGTTCACCTTCGGGATCGACCTGCGCTCGAAGGAGGAGCTGGCAACGCTCTCCGGCGTCCCGGACCTCGACGACGTCGATGGCGACGGAACCCCGAACGCCTCGGACCTCGACGCGGACGGCGACGGTCTCGCGGACGACAAGGAGGACCTCGACGACGACCAGGACGGCAGCCTCGACTGGCTCCAGCTCGGACCCAACGGCGAGCACACGACCTCCTTCAAGTGGCTCACGCCCATCTTCGATCAGGACCTCGACGACAACGGTTCGATCGACCTGCCGACCACGGACGTCAACAACGACGGCGTCGCCGACGCGGCCGACAGGATCCAGATCGCGCTGGACGACTTCGATCTGAAGCTGCAGGCCCGCATCGACGCGGCGATCGCCGAGGACATGGCCCTCTCCGACCCAGTCGGGTTGCAGGACCTGTCGCAGAACGAGAAGGACGCGATTCGCGACAACGTCGAGGACGCGATCTCGAAGACGTTCAACGAGGGAACGGCCGACGAGGATGTTGGCTACATCGGCGGCGGCATCGCCGCGTTCAAGGCGCTCGACGGCGACGTCGACGTCACGGACATCGTGCCGATCACCCGGCGCTTCTTCGTCGAGGAGGGCTCGAGCCTCGTCGACCTGTCGCTGAACCTGACCACCGGCGCCGACTTCGGCGTCGCCGCACGCCTGGGCTTCCTCGACCTGATGGTCGAGGGGATGGTCGACATCTCGCCCGAGGTCTCGATCACGGTTGCGGATCCGACCGAGAGCGGCGGCTTCGACGACGGCCGCCTCGATCTGTTCGAGCTGAACGAGTCGATCCTCGGCTACGAGGCGCCCGCCGATGCGATGGAGGACGAGCCCGGCCTCTTCGAGCGCTTCGACGACGTCTTCGACCTGAACGTCGAGGGGATCGTTCAGGCCGAGTTCGAGGTCAGCACCTCGTTGCCGACTCCGGGTCCGCTGCTGATCGGCGTCGCCGGCAACTTGACGGCGCTCGACAACCCCTTCCCGTTCACGAACACGCCGGAGGGCTGGACGCCTGCCGACAGCATCGTCCAGTTCGAGGATGACCTCGCGGACCTACCGATGACGATGGCCGAGCTCGAGGCCACGGACTACGTCCACATCGCGACGAACCTCGAAGACCTGACCAACCTGCAGAACCTCTCGCCCAGCCAGATCATCGACATGATCGCGCAGGGTCTGCAGCTCCTCGGGGAGCTCGGTGGCATCGACGTCCTGAGTCAGGAGATTCCGCTGCTCGGCGTGAGCCTCGAAGAGGTCGTCGACTTCACCGGCAGCTTCGGAGACCTGCTCCAGGGAGTCGAGCAGCGGAATCCCGAGGACACGGCGGAGTTCAACACGGCGCTGAACGAGGCGCTCGCGGAGCTCGGATTGCCTTCCGATCTCGAGCTGCTCGTCTCGGCTGACGATCTGCGAGTCCACTTCACGTT
>CAYGST010000582.1:0-3298 GCA_964352415.1 uncultured Planctomycetaceae bacterium
TGCGGTGGCTGCGCCAACGCATGCGGCAGCCGAACCCCTCCCCACTTGCCGCAGCCAACGCATGCCGTCGCCGAGCACAGCCCGGTCGGCGTAGCCGACGCAAAATGGAAAAGGGCCCCCCCCCGAGGCACCGCCGAGCATAGAAGCACAGCCCTGTCGGGCGGGACCCGGACAAGGCTGTGATCTTCGTGATCCCTGGTGTGGCGGAAACGGTCCGCCACGAACTCGGTGATGTCGTAGCGTGAGTACCAGGGACGCGAGTGTTATAGCCTTCTGTCGGAAGACGCACGCCATCACCGAACACTTTTTTGCGGGGTGTTCTTGGTTTTCCTGCGCGACGTTCGTGCTCGACGCAACGCCCTGCGTGTACGACGGGCACGTTGCACCAAGCTCGCGCGCATCACTCGCGCGTCCGGTGCACGACGTCTTGCAACGCGCTGCACATGCTGCGAACACGCTTCGCGACCACGCGAAGCGCGCTCATGACGCGCGCAACTCGAGCGCGCGCGGCGCGTGCAACGCGCTCGACGCGCGTTCGACGTACCCGCGTGCGTCACTCGCTGCGGAGAACTCGCAGGCGCTGCGCGCTGTGCAACCGTTGCGCCCAAATTCGGGAAGCACTGCCGTGCAGAATCACCGAACTTCGCCCCCGACGACCCCCGACGGCCTCGGAGTCGATGCGCAACGTCGACCGAGCGTCACGATCTCGTGACGCTCCAAGCACTACGGAGGTCTCCCATGACCCGCATCGTCGCTCACTTCGTCTGCCGCGCGATCGAGTTCCTCATCGCCTTCGCCGCGATCCAAGCCGCCCTGTCGCTGGCCGCTTGGGCCAGCGCCTGACGCGCCCGCGCGGTTCCCCGCGCGGCGCCGAGGCGCTCCCCTGCCGCTCGAACGGCGGCATCACCGTCGCGAACGCCGGGATTCGTCGTCCCGCTTGCGCCGCGAGCACGCGAAGCCCACCTTCGCGCGCCCTCGCCGCGCTCGCATGTCCTTCCGAGACGAATCCCGCACGATCCGCCAGCTCGCCGCGCCCGTCGTGGCCACGCAGCTCCTGTCGATGACGCTCGGCGTCGTCGACAACGTGATGCTCGGCCACTACAGCACGGAGGCTCTCGCGAGCTCCGCCCTCGGGCGCGTGTGGGTCTTCGGCATCCTCGTGATCGCGCAGGGCATCCTGGTCGGCGTGGATCCACGGATCAGCCAGGGCCATGGCGCACGCGATCCCCGCCGGATCGGCCTCGCCGTGCAGGGCGGCATCGTGCTCGCGCTGCTGCTCTCGGTGCCCCTCGCGATCGCGACGCTGTTCACGGGCGACGTGCTGGCTGCGCTCGGCGTGGACGCCGAGCTCGCGCGCCTCGCGGGCGAGTACGCGACACCGCAGATCTACGGCATCCCCTTCTACCTCTTGTTCTACGTCCAGCGCAGCTGGCTCCAGGGCCGGGGCCTGATGCGACCGGCGCTGTGGGTCGTGTTGATCGCGAACGTGGTGAACGCGATCGCGAACTGGGCCCTGATCTTCGGGCACCTCGGCTTCGAGGCCGGCGGCGTGGCGGGAGCGGGCTACGCGACGGGCTTCACGCAGGTGTTCGTCTGCCTCACGCTGGCGGGCTTCATGCGCGTCTTCCACCTGCACCGCGAGGCGTGGGTCGCGTGGTCCTGGGACGTGCTGCGCGAGGTGCGCCAGGTGCTGCGCATCGGGCTCCCGCTCGGCGTGCAGTTCGGCCTCGAGGTCTGGGCTTTCCAGGGTGCGACGCTGATGGCGGAGCACCTCGGCACGGCGCCGGTCGCGGGCCACTCGATCGTGCTCAACCTCGCCTCGATCTCCTTCATGGTCCCCCTCGGCATCTCGATCGGCACGGCGACGCGCGTCGGGAACCTGATCGGCGCCGGCCGCTTCGAGCGGGCCGAGCACGCCGGGCGCGCGGCGATGGTCCTCGGCGTGCAGGCGATGGCAGTCTTCGCGCTGGTGTTCGTCGTCTTCCGCGAGGCGCTGCCCGCGCTCTACGGCGCCGAGCCCGCGGTGGTCGCCGCCGCGGCAGCGGCGCTACCGGTCGCGGCCGCGTTCCAGCTCTTCGACGGCCTGCAGGTCGTCGCCGGCGGAGTCCTGCGCGGCATGGGACGCACGAAGATCCTCGCTGCGGTCCATCTCGTCGCGTTCTACGTGCTCGGCCTGCCGCTCGCCTACGAGCTGGCGTTCCGCCGGGGACTCGGCCTCGAGGGACTCTGGTGGGGCCTCTGTCTCGGGCTCGGCTCCGCCGCCTTCGCGCTGACGGCCTGGGTGCTGCGCCACGGGCCGCGCACCCAGGCTCCCGAGTCTCACTGACCGTTGCCGAGTTTCCCCACGAGCGACTCGTCGCCCGGGAACAGCGCGAGACCCTGGTTCCAGATCGCCTGCGCCTTGTCGTTCTGCCCGGTCTGCGTGTAGAGGTTGCCGAGCAGGACGTAGGTCTGCGCGTGGTGACTTTCGACGGGACCGGCGTTCTGCTGCTGGACCAACGTCTCGAAGTGGGAGATCGCCTCACCCTGCTTGCCGAAGATCGGCGGCCAGAACGATAGCGAGATCGCCTTGTTGAAGCGCGCGTCCCAGTGCTGCGGATCGAGCTTCAGCGCGCGGTCGTACGCTCCGTCGGCCTTGCCCGCCCAGAGGCCGGCCTGCGGACCGTCACCGACCTCGAAGATCTTCTGAATGTAGGCGGAGGCCACCTCGACCTGCGCGTCGGGATCGTTCGCGGCTTCCTCCGCGCGCGTCTCGAGGTAGGCGATCGCCTCGTCGAGCTTGCCCGCGGCGCGGATCTCCTCCCAGCGTGCCTGCCGCCCGTCCTCGTCGAGGTCGCCGTCGAAGATCTCGTCGAGCAGCGCCTCGTAGTCGATCGCGGCGGGCGCCGCCGCGCCCTCCTCCAGGGCGACTTCGGCGAGCCGCGCGCCCAGCCCATCGGCGTGGTCGTCGAAGTAGCGAGCGACTGCGCTGTCGATGTCACTCATCGCGATGCGTTCGGCCGAGCGCACGGCGGGGAGCGCGCCGGCGGCGGAGCCGGCGCCCTTCAGCGCCTCGAGTTCCCCGTGCAGCGCGGCGATCTCCTCGCGCAGGCTGGCGAGCTCGCTCGACTCGGAGACGGCTGCCTGCGTGGGAGCGCTGTCCGGCTGCAGGGCGAGCGTGGTGGCGACGCTGGCGCCCGCGGCCAGGCCGGCGCAGAGGAGGAGCAGGGGAGCGGCGTTCATGGTTCGATTCCGGTGTCGGGGTGGAGCGAGGCTTTGCTTGGCTGCGGGGACTGAGTGAACCCGCCCGCGCCGATCC
>CAYGST010000583.1:0-3295 GCA_964352415.1 uncultured Planctomycetaceae bacterium
CGTGGGGGCCGGTGGGCGGGGGCGACGGCACTTTTACGGTGCCCGCGAATCTCCAGCCGCGTACCGGGTCGTTAGGGGAAGGGAGGCCGGCTATCGGCGTGAATCCGGCGAAAGTTGACAGGCCGGCGCTCGCGGCGTGTCATCTCCGGGTCTCTCTACTAGCCCACCTTGTTCAGCGGGTCGTGAACGATCCGTGAACCCCAGCGCCGCCATGCTCCGCACCGCCCTGGCCCTCTCGCTCCTCGCCTTCGCCACAGCACCGAGCGCCCCGTCCGCGAGGGCGGCCGGCGCTCCGCTCGTCCACACCGTCGACGAGGTCGAGGACCTCGTCGAGGAGGTGCGCAAGAACCGCGAGGAGACGGACCTCGACGTCCTGGATCGCCTGTCGGCCATCGGGACCCAGGCCGCGGCAGAGGGGCTGATCGGTCTGTACGAGACCCAGGGCAGCCTCTACATCCGGATCGAGATCGTTCGCCGGCTGCCGAAGTTCGACGGCTCCGAGGAGGCCGGTCAGATCGCGATGAAGCATCTGATGGACGTCTCCACGGCCTCGCCGGACCTCGAGCTGCGCGACGCCGCGCTCGACGGGCTCGGCGCCAGCCCCGAGTACGGCCGGCCGTTCCTCGAGCAGATCGTGGAGTCCGCCGCCGAGGACGAGGTCCGCGAACGCGCGATGGACCTGCACGTCGAGGGCAAGTCGAAGGACGACGAGGCCTGGTACCGCAAGGTCTACGAGAAGGAGCTCGGCGAGGCGAAGCCCGACAAGAAGAAGAGCAAGAAGAAGGACGACGACGAGCCCGAGAAGGTCGTCTACAAGCTGCCGGAGCTGGCCTACAAGGCGTTCGAGGCGATCGTCGCGGACGTCCCGGACAAGGAGCTGACCGAGGCGCTCGACGGCGATTACGCGGCGATCCAGTACATCGCGCTCGAGGAGTACAGCGGCCGCAACCTCAAGAAGTCCGTCAAGTTCGCGGAGGACCTGTACAAGCATCCGGAGACGCCTGTGCGACTGCGCGCGCTCTCCGCGCGCATCATGAAGGAGTCGGGCGGCAAGAAGGTCGCCAAGAAGTTCGTCGAGGACGCCGGCAAGTTCGCGACGCCCGATCCGCTGCGGCTCGCGCTCGCGGACCTGATCGCCGAAATCAACGACCCCGCGACCAGCAA
Organism: uncultured Planctomycetaceae bacterium; assembly: GCA_964352415.1. GTDB lineage: Bacteria > Planctomycetota > UBA1135 > UBA1135 > JABACD01. The sequence goes on from CAYGST010000583.1 coordinate 1,165, forward strand.
GAAGCTCGAGCGCTCGGTGACGAAGGGCAAGCCCTACGAGAAGCGCTTCGTCCTGCGGGCCCTGGTCAACGCGGACATCGACGGCCTCGACGAGGACGTCCGTGAGCTGCTGACCGACGAGAACTCGACCGTGCGCTTCGCCGCCTGCGAGTTCCTCGTCAAGCGCGGCGACATGGAGTCGGCCGCGCCGATCGAGGCGATGATGAAGGAGATGACCAATCCGGTCGACGTCGCCCTCGTGATGGACCAGCTCGGGATCCTCAACGGCAAGGACTCCAGCTGGGAGAAGAAGCTGCTCGAGTACGTGGACAACGAGGAGGTCGAGGTGCGCAACTCGGCGCTCACCCAGCTCGGGCGGGACTACGGCACGAAGCACCTCGAGCTCCTCACGGAGTACCTGAAGAACGACGACTGGTCGACGCGGCTCGCCAGCATCGAAGGGCTCGCCAGCCTGCGCGACAAGCGCACCATCGGCCCGATCATCCAGCAGATGCAGAACGAGGTCGGCCGCATGAAGGTCGAGTGCGCCAACGTGCTCTTCGACCTCACCGGCCAGCCGTTCCGCGCGGCCGAGAAGAACTGGCTCGCGTGGTGGGAGCGCGAGGGCGACAAGTCCGACGTCATCAGCCTCGCCGACCTGGAGAAGGCCCGCGAGCGCGAGGAGCTGCGGCGCCTCAAGCAGGTGACGAACTCGACGTTCTTCGGCATCCGCATCATCAGCCACCGGGTGCTGTTCATCATCGACGTCTCGGGCTCGATGGAGGAGCAGATGCGCGTTCAGTACGAGGGTGACGAGTCGCTGACGCGCATGGCCGTGGCCCGACGAGAGCTGACGACCGCGATCCGCAGCCTCGAGCGCGGCGCGCTGTTCAACATCATCACCTTCTCGAGCGGCGTCGACTCCTGGCTCGACAACGGCGTGACGGGCTCGAGCGAGGTCAGCCGCGACGAGGCCGAGGCCTTCGTCGCGCGGCTCAAGCCGGGCGGCGCGACGAACCTCTACGACTCGATCAAGCTCGCCTTCGAGGACACGGAGGTCGACACGATCTTCATCCTCTCCGACGGCGAGCCGACGGCGGGCGAGGTGACCAACGTCAACGCGATCCGCAGCGACGTCGCCGCCTGGAACGAGCACCGCCGCATCGAGATCAACACGATCGGCATCGGCAGCCGGCTGAACATCCTCGAGTGGCTCGCGGAGGACTCGGGCGGCAAGCACGTCAAGTTCCGCTGAGCGCGCCGCGCTGAGCGGCGAACGGCGCGGGGCCGGTGGGGGAGCGCCCCGCCGGCCCCGCGTGCGTTCCGGGCGGGGAATGAAGCTGGACCTCCCGGCCCCGAGCGCTACGGTTCGCGCGTGCGCACGCTCCTCCGACTCCTGGCCTCCCTGGCGATCGCCGGCGTGCTGCTGGCGCTGCTGTTCCACTGGGGCGATGTGTCGATCGGGCAGGTCGTCGAGAGCTGGGAGGCCCTGCGGCCGGAGGTCTGGGCCAGCGCGCTCGCCGTGCACTTCGGGATCTACGTGCTGCGCGCCCTGCGCTTCCGCGTCCTCCTGCCGCCCGCCTCACGCCCTGGGCTAGGCGCGCTGCTCTCCGTGTCTTCGGCACACAACCTCGCGGCCTACGTGCTCCCTGCGAAGACCGGCGAAGGCACGCTCGTCCTCTACCTGCGCCAGGTCTGCGGCGTCCCGGCGCGCGAGGGCCTGGCCTCCCTGGTCGTCAGCCGCCTCCTGGACCTCGCCACGCTGGCGCTCCTGCTCGGGGCCTCCACCCTCGTCCTGGCGCAGCGCGGCGTGCTCGAAGGAGCCTGGAGCTGGCCCCTCGGCGCAGCGCTCGGAGCCGCGGCCGTCACGCTCCTCGTCCTGGCGAGCCGCAGCGACCTGCTCGTGCGCGCGCTGACCTTCGTCATGCGGCTCCTGCGCCTCGACGCCACGCGCCTCGGGGGCAAGCTGCACGCGAAGGGCGACGAGGTGGCGGAGGCCCTGCGCTTCGCCGGGCGCGAGGGCCGGCTCCTGCGGGGCGCGGCCCTGTCCGTTCCGCTGTGGCTGGGCGTCTTCGGGTTCTACCTCGTGCTCGCGCGGGGCTTCGGGATGGGAGCGGACGTGGGGGCGGTGGACGCGACCTTCGCCTCGTCG
>CAYGST010000584.1:0-3267 GCA_964352415.1 uncultured Planctomycetaceae bacterium
GCGCAGCACGAAGCGCGTCTGCGGCATGGGGCCCTCGAAGGAGTCCACCAGCAGCAGCACGGCGTCCGCCATCGACAGCGTGCGCTCCACCTGGCCGCCGAAGTCGGCGTGTCCAGGCGTGTCCACGATGTTGATGCGCCGACCCTCGAACTCGATGGCGGTGTTCTTGGCGAGGATGGTGATGCCCCGCTCGCGCTCCTGGTCGTCCGAGTCGCGCGCACGCTCCTGGACCTGCTGGTTGGCGCGGAAGGTGCCCGCGAAGCGGAACATCTGATCCACAAGCGTGGTCTTGCCGTGGTCGACGTGCGCGACGATGGCGAGGTTCTTGATCTCTTGGCCGGGTGAAGTCATTGGGTCAGGCGGGCGGGAGGACCTTGTGGACTCGGTCCAGGCGGTAGGTCTTGAGGGTTCCGGTCTTGAGGCACACGCCTTCGAGGTAGCCGGTCTTGTGACGCTGATACAGGAACCGCGGCGTCACCGTGAGCGATGCCGGGTGGTCTTGTTGCTCGCCATAGAGGAGCGTGACGTCGCTCTCCTCTTCCATGGCGAGCTCGATGGGGCGCAGCCGGCGGTTGATCCGCGGCGCGAGAGGAGCGGCGCTCTCCATGGTGAGCGGGGAGCCGCACTGCGCGAGCAGCTCGGACAGCCCGACGGCGTCGGAGCCCCCCTGGCGCTCCATGCACTCGGCGATCACCATCCAGCAGTAGACGGCGTCGGAGAGCGCGCGGTGGTGCGGGCCCTCCTCGAGCTCGAGGTGCTGGCAGAGCGTCTCGAGCTTGTGGTCGATGGACTCCGGGATCGCCTTGCGCGCGAGCGTGAGCGAGTCGATGAACACGCCCGGCGGCGGCTGCATCCCGTGGCGCAGGTACTCGAAGCCGAGCACGCTGGCGTCGAAGTTCGCGTTGTGCGCCGCGAACCACGCGTCGCCCGCCCACTCGCGGAAGGACTCGAGCACCTCGCCGCAGAGCGGCGCCTGGCGCACGTCCTCCTGGCGAATCCCGTGCACCTCGGTCGCCCCCGGCTCGATCTCGACCTGCGGGCACACCAGGGACTCGAACTGGTCCTGGATCTCACCACCCTCGACCCGCACCGCGCCCAGCTCCAACAGGTGCGGGGCGCCGAACAGGGCGGCGGTCTCGGTGTCGAGGATGATCAGTGAAGAGTTCATCGGTGCAGGGGTAAGCCCGGGATTGTACTGGCCCCCGTCCGAACGCGTAGGCCCTGAAATGTGGGGGATCGGTGGGTTTCGAGTGCACGGGGGAGCGGCGGGATGGGGCTTGGAAGCGGGCCCGGGCGGTCTAGGGAGAGGGGCTGGTGCGCCTGCGTCCCGGCGCCGTTCGCGGGCGAAGATCCGGGCGCGACGCTCCCTCACTTTCGTACCCTGACGGGCGTACCCGGGCGAGGTCCGCGTGCTGGCCCCGCCACCTCCGCGAACTCCGCGCCCTGGACCCGCGCCGCGCCCGCCGCCGGCCGCGCGCCACCGAGACCCGACCGAAGACCGCCCGGGCCCACCGAAGCTCACCGGGGCGCTCGCCCCTCGAAACCGCTCCACGAAGAAGACCCATGTTCCCCGAATCCCAGATCGCCGCCGACCCGCGGGCCGTCATCAACCTGGCCGTCGCCGCCCGGGCGCACTTCCTGACCCGCGTCTACGCGCACCTGTTCGGGGCGCTCGTCGCGTTCACGCTGCTGGAGATCGCCTACTTCCAGACCGGTCTCGCCCAGCGCATGGCCGAGGCCATGCTCGGTACGAGCTGGCTGCTCGTCATGGGCGCCTTCATCATCGTCTCGGTGCTCGCGACCAAGGTCGCGTTCACCTCGGCCTCCAAGGCCTCCCAGTACATGGCCCTCGGCGGCTTCGTGCTGGCGGAGTCGATCATCTTCGTCCCGCTGCTCTGGGTGGCGAACACCTACGCCGGTGGCGGCGTGATCGCCTCGGCGGGCTTCGTGTCCCTCGCGGGCTTCGCGGGCCTGACGGGGATCGCGCTGTTCACCCGCAAGGACTTCTCGTTCCTGCGCCCGATGTTCATGTGGGCTGGCCTGTGCGCCATCGGCCTGATCGTTGCTGCCTCGATCTTCGGCTTCAACCTGGGCGTCGTGTTCAGCGTCGCGATGGTGCTGCTCGCGGGCGGTTCGATCCTCTACGACACCCAGCAGATCCTCCACCGCTACCCCGAGGACCGCTACGTCGGCGCCTCGCTGCAGCTCTTCGCCTCCGTCGCGATGCTGTTCTGGTACGTGCTGCGCATCTTCATGGCCGGCCGCGACTAGGCCTGGGCCTCGAGGGTCGGACTCGCGCCTAGCGCGCGGCGCCCGACCTTTCGCGCACGGCGGCGCACAGGGCTCCCACGTAGTGGCCCAGTGCGCCGCCGAGCCATCGGCGCGGAGCGAGGCGTGCACCGCCGCTCGTGAGGTAGCCGACGTGCCCGCCGCGAGGCTCGACGTGCAGGTGGACGGCGTCCGAGCGCTCGAGGGCTTCGTAGGAGACGAACGGCACGAACGGGTCGTCCGCGGCGTGCAAGACCGCGGTCGGCCGCTCGATCGCGGTCAGCCGGTCACGCGTCGAAGAGCGCCGGTAGTAGTCCTCCGCGTCGGCGAAGCCGCCGAGCGGCGCCGTGACGCGCTCGTCGAACTCCCAGAGCGTCTTCACCTTCGGCACCTCGAAGCCGTCGGGCAACAAGCCGTCGACCTCGCGCTCGCGAATGGCCTCGGTGCAGCGCCGCACGAAGCGCGCCTCGTAGAGGCGATTGACGCCCTGCATCAGCGCGAGCGAGCAGACGCGCAGGTCGATCGGCGGGTTGATCGCGAGGGCGGCGTCGGGCCAGTGCTCGCGCGCGCTGCCGTCCGACAGGAGGTGCAGCAGCGCGTTGCCGCTCAGGGAGTAGCCGACGGCGACCTGGCGCGCCTCGGGCAGCGCCCCGCGCGCCCACGCGAACACCTCGCCGCAGTCGTCGCCGCGCCCCGAGTGGTACATGCCGCGCGCGAGCCCGCGGCCCGCGCCGCAGCCACGGTGGTTGACCGCGAGGACGGAGTGACCGAGCTCGGCGGCGACGCTCGCCGTCAAGCGCACGTAGTCGGAGTTCGAGTCCCCCGAGAGCCCGTGGAGGATCGCGACCAGCGTCCCGCTCGTCCCCGGTCGGTGCAGCACGCGCAGCCGGTCGCCATCGGGCAGCGGAACGTCGTGCGCGGCCACGCCGGCCTCGCCGGGGACCAGCGCGGGCCACGGGCTCGGCAAGAGGTGCGCGACGATCGTCTGCGCGTGCGCAC
>CAYGST010000585.1:0-3252 GCA_964352415.1 uncultured Planctomycetaceae bacterium
GCGCTGCGTCGGTGGCAGCATCAAGCGCATCGAAGTGCGCTCGACGAACGCGGCCGGCGTGGTCACCTACGACGACCAGGTGCTCTCCACGGCCGGCTGGGCGCCGGGCGCCGAGGGCAAGTACCAGGTCTGGTTCCGCGATCCGAACGGCTTCTGCGGCAGCGGCTACAGCGCGAGCCATGGCCTGAAGATCGTCACGACGCCCTGACGCTGCGGCGACGGCGTCCCGCCCACTCCACGAACGAGCCCTCGGTGCCGCGCATCGGGGGCTCGCTCCCCTTCGCCCCGATGCAAGGTCGCCTCCGACTCGACGACGCCTGGCGCATCCGCCTCAGGCAAGGAGCTCCGTCACGACGCGCCCCTCCACGTCGGTCAGGCGGAAGTCGCGACCCTGGTGGCGAAAGGTCAGCCGCTCGTGGTCGATGCCGAACAGGTGGAGGATCGTGGCGTGCAGGTCGTGCACGTGCACCTCGCCCTCGACGGCCGCGTAGCCGATCTCGTCGGTCACGCCGTGGGAGTAGCCGGCCTTCAAGCCGCCGCCCGCCATCCAGAGCGTGAAGGCGTCGATGTGGTGATCGCGGCCCGTGAAGAGGCGCACCTCGCTCATCGGCGTGCGGCCGAACTCGCCGCCCCAGACGACGAGCGTGTCTTTCAGAAGACCGCTGCGCGCGAGGTCGTTCACGAGCGCGGCCGAGGCCTGATCCACCTCGCGGCAGCGCGCGTCGAGCGGCTCACCGAGGTGGTTGCTCGCGTCGCCGTGGTGGTCCCAGTCGGCGTGGTAGAGCTGCACGACGCGCGAACCGCGCTCGACCAGGCGACGCGCCAGGAGGCAATTGCGCGCGAACGAGGGTCGCTCATCGACGATCCCGTACTCGGCCCGCACGGACTCGGGCTCGCCCGAGAGGTCGACGATGGCGGGCGCGCTGGCCTGCATGCGGAAGGCGAGCTCGTAGGCCGCGGTGCGCGCCGCGATCTCCTGGTCGCCGGTCGCCTGCTCGCGCAGGCCGTTGAGCTGCTTCACCGCGTCGATGAACTCGCGCTGCTCCTCGCGCGACACGCCCTCCGGGTTGGCGAGGTGCAGCACCGGCTCGGAGCCCGCCCGGAACGGTGTGCCCTGGTGACGCGGCGGCAGGAAGCCGTTGCCCCACAGCGGCGCGCCGCCGCGCGGACCGCGGTTGCCGGACTGCAGCACGACGAAGGCCGGCAGGTCGTCGGCCTCGCTGCCGATCCCGAACGACAGCCAGGCGCCGAGGCTCGGCCGACCGAACTGGCCGAAGCCGGTGTTCATGAAGAGCTTCGCCGGGCCGTGGTTGATCTCGTTCGTGCGCACGCCGCGCAGGAAGCACAGGTGGTCGACCACCTTCGCCGTGTGCGGCAGCAGCTCGCTGACCGGCGCTCCGCATTCGCCGCGCTGCGCGAACGCGCGCGTCGTGCCCATCAGCTTCGAGCGCTGCGGATCGATGAACGCGAAGCGCTTGCCCTCGATGAAGGACGGCGGCGGAGGTTGACCATCGAGCTTCTGCAGCACGGGCTTCGGCTCGAACAGCTCGAACTGGCTCGGCGCGCCGGCCATGTGCAGGTAGATCAGGCGCTTGGCCCGCGGGGCGTGGTGCAGGCCGCCGTGCGACTGGGCCTGTTCGGCCAGGCCATCGCGCGCGAGCAAGGGGTGCAGCGCGAGGGCGCCGAGGCCGAGGCCGCCGAGGCGCAGGAGCTCGCGCCGGCGGAGCCGGTGCTGGCTCTCGAGGTCGAAGCGCGGGTCGTCGGGGCGGTTCATCGCGCTACTCCCGGGTGACGAACTCGTCGAGGTTGAAGAGGACGCGCGCGATCGCGGACCAGGCGCGGCCCTCATCGCCGTGGCGCTCGCGTTGGCGCGCGAGGTGGTCGCGCAGCACGTCGCGCTCGGTCGCCGTCGGCGGCCGCGCGAGGCACAGCTCGAAGGCGAGGTCGAGGCGCGCGTCGTCACCTTCGGCTCCCTGCTGCACCCGCGCCCCGAGGCCGTCCGCGAGCTCGAGGATCATCGGGTCGTTGGCCATCGTCAGCGCCTGCAGCGGCGTGTTCGAGCGCTCGCGGCGCGTGCAGGTCACCGTCGCGACGGGCGCGTCGAAGGTCGTCAGGAACGGGAACGTCGACGAGCGCCAGAGCCGCGTGTAGAGCGTGCGCCGAAAGCGGTCCTCGCCTTCGGAGACCTCCCACTGCTTGCGCGACTGCGTGAACGAGAAGACCCCGTCCGGCTGCGGCGGCTGCACCGGGGGCCCGAAGCGGCGCGCCGAGAGCAGACCGCTCGCGGCGAGGGCTGAGTCGCGGATCGCCTCCGCGTCGAGGCGCAGTCGTCGCTGCGCCGTGTACAGCTCGGGACGTTCGCTCGGTGCGCTCGCCTGCCGGTAGGCGCGCGACGTGACGATGCGGCGGTGCAGGGCCTTGCGCGAGAAGCCGTCCTCGACGAAGCGTTGTGCGAGCCACTCCAAGAGGTCGGGGTGCGTCGGACGCGCGCCGCGGATGCCGAAGTCGCCCTCGGTCGCGACCAGGCCGGAGCCGAAGAACTGCTGCCACCAGCGGTTGACGGTCACGCGGTGGGCGAGCGCGTTGCGCGGATCGACGAGCCACTGCGCGAGGTCGAGCCGGTCGCGCAGCGGCGCTTCGAGCTCGAACGCGTCGAACGCGGCGGGGATGCCCGGCTCGACGGCCTCGCCGGGGTCGAGCACGTTGCCGCGCACGAACAGGCGCGTCTCGCGCGCAAGCGCGCGGGCCTCCATCACGAGCGTGCGCGGGAGCCGGGGGTGCGCGCGCTCGTGCTCGACGTGCGCGCGCCAGGCCGACGTCCAGGCCTCGGGCACGACGGGTGGCGCGAGCTCCGCGTCGGGCGCGTCGAACAGCACGCGGAAGCGACCGAGCACGTGGTTCGAGCCCCAGTTCTGCTCCAGCACGAGGCGCAGCTCGTGGTCGCCGGCCGCCAGCGGCCGCAGAAGCGTGAAGTGCGCGACGTGCGGCTGGCCGAGGCGCGGGCTGACGGCCCAACCCTCGCGCGGCACGTTCTCGAGGGCCGACGAGACGGGGTAGGGGTTGCCGCCCTCGGGTCCGAAGCCCTGTGAGTAGCTGGCCTCCGCCGTCACGAAGGGGAGCTCGACGAACTCGGCGCTTGGCTCGTCCAGGGGCCGCGCGAACAGGCGCACACGCTCGAGCACGAAGTTGCCGCCACCGCTGCGCCCCGGCGAGGACGGCGCGTTCAGCAGCCTCGGCCAGAACCCGCAGACG